>CALXBG010000110.1 GCA_944386485.1 uncultured Pygmaiobacter sp.
AGCGCCGGTGTTTTGTTTACAACGGATTTGCGGCTGTGGTATAATATTGCCGTACTAACCAAAACAGGAAAGGAGGCGCCGCTTTGAGTCTGATCGACTATCCTTTTGACGGTGCCACGCTTTTAAAGAAAAAACGCTCTTTGCGCCGGGAACTATTGCAGCATAGCGGCCTTATCGATAAAAAGGTCGCCATCCTCAGCGGCAGCACTATCGGTGAAATCAAGAACATGCTCGAGCTGTTTTTGCTCGATAATGGGATCCGTCCCGAGTTTTATATCGGAGAATACGGACTGTTCTACGAGAACCTGGTTTTTGACGACGGCAGCCTCGCCGCTTTTGCTCCGGATTTTCTTTATATCCACACCAGCCGAAAAAATTTGCAGCAGCTGCCCACCCCTGCTGACAGCGAGGAGCAGGCCGCCGCAAAGCTCGAAGCCGAGTGGGCCCGGTTTGAAGCCGCCTTTGATGCAGCCAAAAAGTTCGGCTGTCCGGTCATTATCAACAGCTTTGATCCCCCTACCCACCGGCTGATGGGTAACCGGGACGCGGTCGACAAGCGGGGCGGCGTTTATTTTATCAACGAAATGAACGCCCGAATTGCTACATACGTGGCAAAAAATGAAGGGTTTTATCTCAACGACCTCGCCTATCTTGCCGCGCGGTTCGGGCTTGACAACTGGTTTTCCGAGTCGGAATGGTATCTTTATAAATACGCAGTCTCTATGCAGTATATCCCCGAGCTGTGCCACAATATCAGCCTGATCATCAAGAGCCTGCTGGGCAAAAACAAGAAAGGCCTGGTGTTGGATCTCGACAATACGCTATGGGGAGGTGTGATCGGCGAAGTTGGCGCAGAGGGAATCGAACTCTCAACTGAAACCCCGGGCGGCATGGCATACAGCGAATTTCAGCAGTATCTGCGCGGGCTTGAGGATCTGGGTGTGCTGTTGAATGTAGCGAGCAAAAACGAGGAGTCGATTGCGCTGACCGGCTTTGAGCGGACGGACAGTCCCCTCAAGCGGAAGGATTTTCTCTGTTTTAAGGCCAACTGGCAGCCCAAGTCGGAGAATATCGCTGCGATCGCGCAGGAGATCAACATTCTGCCCGAAAGTCTCGTCTTTATCGATGACAACCCTGCTGAACGGGAAATTGTGCTCCAGCAGCTGCCTGCCGTGACCGTTGCCAGCTTTGACGGGCCTGAGGGAATGATCGCCGCGATTGATCGGGCGGGCTATTTTGAGGTCACTACCCTCTCGGCAGATGATGCCAAGCGAAATGAGATGTATCGCCAGAATCTACAGCGCGCGGCGGCACAGCAGAGCTTCGGCAGCTATGAGGATTATCTTCGCAGCCTCGAGATGACCGCTGAACTGGGCTCTTTTGACCCGCCGCATGCCGAGCGGATCACCCAGCTGATCAATAAGACCAATCAGTTCAACCTGACAACCCGCCGCTACACCGCGCAGGAGGTCGAGGCGCTGATCGACAATCCCGCCGCAGTCACCCTTTACGGCCGGCTGGTGGACAAGTTTGGAGATAACGGCCTTGTCAGCGCAATGATCGGCAGCATTTCGGGCGATACCTGTACGGTAGATCTATGGATCATGAGCTGCCGGGTTTTCAAGCGGAATCTTGAGCAGACCATGATGGACGAATTTGTCCGCCGCTGCGCTGCGCGTGGCGTCCGCACCATTGTCGGGCGCTATCTGCCCACCGCGAAGAACTTGTTGGTAAAGGAAATCTATGGTACAATGAGCTTTGTAAAGACCAGCGAGGATGAGACCGGTTCGGTCTTCACCCTCTCGGTCGCCGACTACCGGCCGCAGAACGAGATCCTCACGGTTGCGGTAAACGAATAAAAACAGGAGGGAATCCCTTTGAGCGAACAGGAAATTTTTGACGGCGTGCAGGAGATCTTCCGCACGGTTTTTGATGATGACAGCCTTGTGCTGACCCGCGAGACGACCGCCGACGACATTGAGGACTGGGACAGCCTCGAGCAGATCAATCTGCTGGTCGCCATCGAGAAGAAGTTCTCGATCAAGTTCAAGCTGGAAGACGTCAAGAATCTGCCGAATGTCGGCGCCATGCTCGATCTTGTCAAGCGGCTGGCCGGCTGAGCAGTTCAGAAGATTGAGGAGCGGGGTTCCCTGCGGGATCCGGCTCCTTTTTTTGAGAGAAACAGGAGGAGATCTGTTTGGAGGTCAAGAGCTATACCCTCGCTCAGATGAAGCCCGGCCTGACCGAGAGCTTCACCGTTACCGTCACCGAGGAAAAGATGGCACAATTCTGTGCGCTGTCGGGAGATGTCAGTCCCATCCATGTCGATGCCGCGTATGCCGCACAGCGCGGTTATCCCGGCAGGGTCTGTTACGGCATGCTGGTAGCCAGCTTCTTTTCCACCCTCGCCGGCGTGCTTTTGCCCGGAGAACATTGCTTGCTGCACAGCGTCGAGAGCAAGTTTGTCAAACCGGTGTTTATCGGGGATAAACTGACTGTGACCGGCACCGTGGAAGAGGTCAACGAGATCTTTTCAGAGGTTACCATCAAGGCTGTTGTGACCAATCAACAGAACAAGAAGGTCTGTCGCGGCGTTATCAAGGCCGGCCTTGCCAAATAAATAAGGGAGGAATCCATATGCCCTATACCTATCTAATCACCGGCGCAACCAGCGACGTCGGTGCGGCGCTGATCCGCCGGGTCTGGAAGCCGGGCGATATCATTCTCGCGCAGGGCGCGGGAGATCTCGAGCGGCTCGAGCCGCTGCGCGCATTGTGCGGCGACAGCCTGCACCTGTTCGATGTTGACCTGACCAAAGAAGCGCCTCTTTCTGATTTCATCGAGACAATCCGCCGTGAGTTCGGAGCCCCGACCCATATTGTTCACCTGCCCGCATTGCGGGTGATCAATACCAAGTTCCGCAACTTTGACGAACAGCGTTTTCTGCTCGATTTTAACGTACAGGTGATGAGCGCACTTCGGATCTGCAAGGCCTTTCTTCCCGCAATGATGAAGGCAAAGTTCGGCCGGGTACTCTTTATGCTGACCGACTACCTGATCGGAGTTCCGCCGAAGAATACCACCGCCTACATTGTCGCAAAAAATGCGCTGCGCGGCCTTGCCCGCAGTCTTGCCACAGAGGCCGCACCTGCTGGGGTCACGGTCAACTGTGTCGCCCCCTACATGATGGAGACCCGTTTTTTGACCGATACCCCCGATCTGATTGTCGAGGCCTCTGCCGCTGCGAACCCGATGGGCCGCAATGCCCGGGTGGAGGATGTGGTGCCCGCAATGGCGTTCTTGTTGTCGGACGAGGCGGGATTTATCAGCGGCGCTGAGCTGCCGATTACAGGAGGCGCAAGATATTGAGCGCATATAATTTTCGGCTTGCGACCCTTGCGGACAAAGATGCGATCCTGGACTTTATGAATACCCATTGGGGTTCCCGGCATCCGCTGATCAACCTGCCGGATTTCTTTTGCTATTACTATCAGAACGGTGATCCCAATGCCCAAAAGCTCAATTTCGCCCTCTGTTTGGATGAGGACGGGATCGCCGCAGTCTGCGGATTTATCCCTGCCGCACAATCGGGAGAAGATATATGGATCTCGATCTGGTGTGCCGATAAACGGGCAAAGGGCAGCGGACTGGAGCTGATGTCGATGATGCCCCGGCTCACCGGTGCCAAACGGCTCAGCTGCAATAACATCCGTCCCAATACCATCCCCTTCTATGAATTTCTGGGTTATACCGGCGCTCGGATGGATCATTTTTATCGTCTTGCGCCCCGTGCGGAATACAAGGTTGCCAGAATTACCGATCCGACCATCCTGCCCGCCGGTGGCGACGGTGTATTGGTACCTTTTTCTGATTTTGCCGCGCTGCAACAGCAGTTTGTTCCTCCTGGAGATGCTCGTCCCCGCAAGGATTTGTGGTATCTCGAGCGGCGGTATTTTCGCAATCCCCGGCTGCAATATCTTGTTTTCGGCGGACTAGTCGACGGCAGCTGTCCGCTGCTCTTCTGCCTGCGAAAGGTCTCAGTTGAGGGCACCTTTGTACTGCGGCTGGTCGACATTGTCGGAGATCACCAGCTGCTCCCCCGTTTTGGCGCTGCGCTTGACCGGCTGCTGCGGAAAGAACAGGCGGAATATATCGACTGCTATTGTTGGGGGATACCGGTTGAAACAATGGCTGCCGCCGGTTTCTGTGAGCGGCTGCCGGATGGACCGAATATCATCCCCCACTACCTGACCCCGCCGCTGTTTGAAAATGTCGAGTACTATCTTTTCACCAGTGATCCTGAAAATTTCACGATGTTCCGTGCCGATGGCGATCAGGACCGTCCAAATCTCTCCTGTTGATTCAAACGAAATGGTGTAAACCAACTTTGGTTTACACCATTTTTTGCTGTGTTATGCAGATTTTCTGAGCGGTGGTATTTGCGTTCCAAAGATGCTATACTGAAAACTAGTTTTGTAAAGAGATTTTTTGCTGTCTTATTGTCTGGTACCGGGAGGGTATACTATGGCTGACCATATCGAACTGCGCGGCGCACGTGTACATAATCTGAAGAACATCGACCTCGACATCCCGCTGGGCAAACTTGTCGGGATTGCCGGGGTCTCCGGCTCGGGAAAATCCTCACTTGCACTAGGGATTCTCTATGCGGAAGGCTCTCGACGCTATCTTGAGGCGCTCTCGGCCTATACCCGGCGCAGGCTGGTTCAGGCATCGGAGGCAAAGATCGACAGCATCGAATATGTACCCGCCGCGCTCGCGCTCCACCAGCGGCCCGCGGTTCCCGGCGTCCGCAGTACCTTCGGCACCTCGACCGAGCTGCTGAATCCGCTGCGGCTGATGTTCTCCCGTCTGGGCAGTCACCGATGCCCCAATGGACATCTGCAAGCCCCTTCGCTGTCGGTCGCGACCGGCAAGCCGATGACCTGCCCAGTTTGTGGCGCCTCTTTCGACGGACCCAGCGCCGAGCATTTTTCTTTCAACAGTCTTGGCGCCTGCAAGACCTGCGGTGGTACCGGCGTTGTTCGCAGCGTGGATGAATCGACCCTTGTACCGGATGAATCCCTCACGATCGACGAGGGCGCCGTGGCCTCCTGGAACGCGTTGATGTGGTCGCTGATGACCGATGTGTGCAGGGCGATGGGGGTTCGGACAAACGTGCCGTTTCGCGAACTGACAGAGCAGGAGCGGGAGATTGTTTTTCACGGTCCCGCTGTAAAAAAGCATATCTTTTATACGCCAAAAAACGGCGCGGGTGGTACCGAGTTGGATTTCACCTATTACAACGCCGTCTATACCGTTGAAAACGCGCTGTCGAAGGTTAAAGACGACAAGGGAATGAAACGGGTCGAACGCTTTTTGAAGCAGACCGAGTGCCCCGACTGCGGCGGTACCCGACTGAATGAACAGGCCCGTTCCACCCTGCTGTGCGGCAAGACGCTGGCACAGGTGACCGCCATGACGCTGGAAGAACTGGTGCCCTGGGTCGCTTCGGTTCCCGGCTCAATGCCCGCCCCGATGCAGGAGATGGCCAAAAGCATCTGTGATCAGTTTCTGCACACGGCCCAGCGACTGATGGAACTGGGGCTGGGATATCTCTCGCTGGACCGTGCCGGCTCCACCCTCTCTACCGGCGAACGCCAGCGGGTACAGCTTGCGCGGGCGGTGCGAAATCGCACCACCGGCGTGTTATATGTATTGGACGAGCCTTCGATCGGTTTGCACCCTTCGAATGTCGACGGTCTTTTAGGGGTTGTCGACGACCTGATCGCCCACGGCAACTCGGTCGTTTTGGTCGACCATGACGTCCGGGTACTTCGGGCGACGGACTGGATCATCGAACTGGGCCCCGGCGCCGGCGAATATGGCGGAGAGATTCTGGCGCAGGGCCCGGTCGAGCAGGTTGCCGCTACGCCGGGCTCGCTGATCTCCGGCTTTTTAAGCGATAATCAGGAAACGGTAACCCGCATTCATGCCCCCTGTGAAACAATGTTCTGCAACGGTCACATTCGGCTTTCTACTCTGCCGCTGCACACCGTACACGCGCTGGATCTGGATCTGCCCAAGGGGCGGTTGATCGCGGTCACCGGCGTCTCCGGTTCCGGCAAAACCACCTTGATCCTCGAGAGTTTGATCCCTGCGCTCAAAGCGCAGATTGCCGGCAAGCCGCTGCCCGGTCATGTCAAGGAGGTGGACGCACCCGGCATTGACCGGATTGATCTGATCGACGCCACCCCGATCGGGGTCAATGTTCGATCTACTGTGGCGACTTACAGCGGTGTTCTCGATGATCTTCGGCGGCTGTATGCCGCAACAGCGCAGGCAAAGGCGCTCGGATACAAGGTTGGGGATTTCTCCTACAACACCGGTTCGCTCCGCTGTGCAGAATGTGATGGTACGGGCCAGATCACGATGGACGTTCAGTTTTTGCCCGATGTCGAGATCACCTGCCCTGTCTGCGGCGGTCGCCGCTATGCCGAGCAAGCGGATAAGATCCGATACCGGCCGGCAAAATCCGGACCGGATGAGACCGGTTTTTCGCTGCCGGAATTGATGGGAATGACGGTAAAACAAGCCCTCAAACAGCTTGCCGGGACAAAAAAGATCGCCGAAAAGCTGCGGGTACTGGATCAGCTCGGACTCGGCTACCTCACGCTGGGCGAAGCGACGCCCGCCCTTTCCGGCGGCGAAGCCCAACGGCTGAAGCTTGCCGCCGAAATGGGAAAGGCGCAGGATAACGCCGTCTTTGTTTTTGACGAGCCAACCATCGGTCTGCACCCGTTGGATGTGCAGGTTCTGCTCGAAGTATTTCAAAATTTACTTGATGCCGGCGCAACGGTCATCGTGATTGAGCATGATCTCGATCTGATTGCAAATACCGATTACGTCGTTGATCTGGGACCGGGGGGCGGCAATTTGGGCGGTAGGATTGTTGCTGCCGGCACTCCGCAGCAGATTGCCGAAAATCCGGACAGTCTCACCGGCCGCTATCTGAAAGAGCTGGTTCTTCGCCCAAAGTCTGCTGAAAATACCTGAGGCCTTTGTTCAGGTGGCAATCCTTTCCCGCTCCTGCATTTTTTCCCGCAGACGTTCTACCGCCTTTTTCTCAAGCCGGGATACATAGCTGCGCGATATGCCCAGAATATCGGCCACCTGCTGCTGGCTGAGAGGATCATTGCCGTCAAAACCATAGCGCAGACGGATAATCTGGCGCTCCCGGCCATCCAGCAGCGTATCTACCAGACCCCGCAGATCCGCCGCTTCTGCTTTTTGCTCATAATCCTCCTCCACGAGAAAATTGTCCGCCAGCACATCGTTGAGGGTCAGTTCCCCTTCTCCATCCGATTCCAGCGGTTCATTGATGTAAATGGTTCCCTTGTTCTTGCGATCGGCACGAAAATACATCAGGATCTCATTCTCGATACAGCGGGCGGCATAGGTGGAAAAACGTGCCTTTTTTTCAAAGTCGAAGCTGGATACCGCCTTAATCAGCCCGATGGTTCCAATGCTGATCAGGTCGTCGGTATCTGCTGTGCCCGGATAATACTTCTTTACGATGTGCGCTACCAGCCTCAGATTGTGCCGGATCAGACGATCCCGCGCCGCACTATCTCCGCTTTTTACCTGTTCCAAACAGGCGCGTTCCTCTTTGGGCGCAAGGGGCCTTGGGAAACTGCTGCTTTCAAGATGCAGCCAAAAGTAGATCATCTGTCCTGCAATAAAGCTCAGAAATGCGCCGAACATGCCGGTCTCCCCTTTCGCATTTTATTTGCTCATTGAAAAGATATGGATTCAAGAACGCGGTTATGTTCCGCGTTCTTTTTTGTTGTCATTTTTTGTTTCAAATGCTTGTTCTTATTTACAAAACCGTGTAAAATGATATCGATTGTGAAATTTTTTTGATGAAATGGAGTTGATTGCTTGGATTCGAAAGCGGTAAACCCAATGGGTGTTCGCCCCATCTTTCCCCTCATCCTGAGCATGTCGCTGCCCGCGATGATGTCGATGTTGGTGCAGGCGCTCTACAATGTGGTGGATAGCTATTTTGTTGCAAAGGTTAGCGAAAACGCACTAACCGCCGTCTCGCTGGTTTTCCCCGTACAGAATCTGCTCATCGCCGTTGCCATCGGTACCGGTGTTGGCCTGAATTCCCTGATCAGCCGCCGTTTGGGCGAAAACCGGCCGGAGGATGCCCGCCGGGTCGCCTCTCACGGGTTGCTGCTGGCCGTGATGAACTGGTTGATCTTTGCTGCCATCGGCCTGTTCTTCTCCCGTCCATTTCTCTCTTCCTTCACCGAGAATCCCGAAATCATAGAGATGGGCGTGGATTACATGTCAATTGTCTGTATCGCTTCGATCGGACTGTGCATGGAGGGTTGTATCGAAAAATCGCTTCAAGCTACCGGCAACATGATCTATCCGATGATCTCCCAGCTGCTGGGCGCAATCACAAACATCATCTTTGACCCTATTTTCATCTTCGGCCTGCTCGGATTCCCCCGAATGGGTGTTGCGGGCGCCGCTATCGCTACCGTGATGGGGCAGATCTTTGCAATGTTCTTCCTCTTCTTCATTCTTGCATTCCGCGAAAAGGTTCTGCGGATTGATCTGCGAAAGTTTAAGTTCTCTGGCTCGACCATCCGGGAGATCTATTCTGTCGGATTTCCTTCCATCCTGATGCAGTCGATCGGCTCTCTGATGACCGTCGGCATGAACGCGATCCTGATTCGTTTCACAGAGACCGCAGTCGCTTTCTTCGGCGTCTACTTCAAACTGCAATCCTTTGTCTTCATGCCGGTATTTGGCCTCAACCAAGGGGTCATGCCAATTGTCGGCTATAACTACGGCGCGAAAAAGCGCCACCGGGTCACCGGCGCGCTGCGGGCCGGTGCGATCATTGCAGCCTGCATTATGGCTGCAGGCATGTTGGTATTCTGGTGTATTCCCGGCACACTTCTTTCTCTCTTTGAGGCGTCGGATACAATGATGGCAATCGGCGTTCCCGCGCTGCGGATTATCAGTACCTGCTTTATCCCTGCCGCGCTGGGCATTATTCTGACCACAGCGTTCCAGGCGCTGGGCCGCGGCTTTAACAGTCTGCTGATCTCCGTACTGCGTCAGCTGGTCGTCCTGCTCCCAGCCGCCTTTATCCTCGCACAGATTAGCTTGGATGCGGTCTGGTTTTCTTTCCCGATCGCCGAGGTCGGCTCCCTCCTGGCTAGCCTGTTGCTCTACCGCCGTCTCTACCGGAACTATATCAAGGTGCTTCCGGATGAATAATTGAACCTTATAAAGCCGGCTGCAAAGCCGGTTTTATTATTTATAATATTTTGCTTTTTCATTTTCGAACGGCACGGATGAGAGCTGTTTTTTATCCACAATATCAGATAAAAACAGAATTAACTGCATGATTTGTTACATATTGCCATATTGCTATTTTTGACAACAATAATTATTGAAAAATTAACAATTTTTTAATCGTTTCCCATTGCTTAACGGCTTTTTCTTATGGTATCATGTTCAATAAGCATTGGATGGGGATGTTTTGCTCTCGTGACCTCAGAACCCCAAAGGAAGGAAGATTGGTGTGGGAGAAGTCAGAAACGAAATCGCAGAAAAGTTGTTATATTACCGCAAGCTGAAAGGGATTACACAGCGTCAGCTTGCGGAGAGCATTGGCGTCAAGCACAATTCGATTTCTGCGTGGGAAAAGGGCACAAACGCCATTGATATCGAGGTTTTGTACCGAATTTGCCGTGTTTTAGACATTACTATTTCGGATATTTATGGTCGTTTTGGAGACAACGGAAGCGAGTCGTTAAGCTACACCGAGCGCCAGATTATTGACGCGTATCGTCACCAGCCGGAAATGCAGCTTGCTGTTCGCAGGGTGCTGGATCTCCACTAAAAGCATATTGCTCTCCCGCAGCATCTGCTGCGGGATTTTTTATATATTTTGTTTTTTGAATTTTTGCTCAATCTTGAAAATAGGGGTTGACAAAAAGATTCTTCCGATGTTAAAATTTGTAAAAATCAAACGCGGAGATCCGGGAAACGGTGAGCAGGTAGCCTTCAGAGAGCTGTCGGGTGGTGCGAGACAGCGGCGAGCGTTCACTTTACTGGCCGGGGAGCGGGCGTGCCCAAATCAATGAGAAAGTAGGCCGCACGGAATTCCACCGTTAGAGGGAAAAGCAATCGCCGTTTGGCCGTTGCGTTGAGTGGGTGCAGTTTGCATCAATCGGAGTGGTACCGCGGATTCAATTCGCCTCCGGTGTCCTATTGGGACGCCGGGGGCGATTTTTTTATGCGAGGAGGAAATGAGATGGAAAAGACGATTGCAGTGATTCATGGGGACGGCATCGGGCCGGAGATCGTGGAGCAAGCCATTGCGGTGCTGCGTTGTACAGCGCAGCGGTTTGGCCATAGCTTCACCTTTATACCGGCCGAGATGGGCGGCTGTGCTATCGACAAGTATGGCGTCAATTTGCCCCAACAGAGCTTGGACACCTGCCTTGCGGCGGACGCGGTGCTGCTGGGCGCGGTTGGCGGCCCGAAGTGGGATGGCGTGGAAAAGACGAACCGCCCCGAGAAGGCGCTGCTAAAGCTGCGAAGCGCGCTGGGCCTTTATGCCAACCTGCGCCCCGCACAACTGTTTGGTCAGTTATCAGATGCCTCTCCCCTTCGTCGGGAGATCGTTGCGAATGGCATCGATTTTTTGGTGGTTCGTGAACTGATTGGCGGAATCTACTTCGGCGAGCACCAGACCGACGAGATCGATGGAGAACCGGTCGCAACCGACGTTATGCGATATGCTCAAAATGAGATCGAACGAATCGCGCGCACCGCTTTTGAGGCTGCTCGCAAACGCCGCCATCTGGTGACCTCGGTGGACAAAAGCAACGTACTGGACTGCTCCCGCCTGTGGCGGCAGACCGTACAATCGATCGCAGCGGAGTATCCTGACGTTGAGTTGCGTCACATGCTGGTCGATAACTGCGCGATGCAGATTGTTCGCGATCCAGCCCAGTTCGATGTGATCTTGACCGAAAACATGTTTGGCGACATCCTGTCGGACGAAGCGAGCATGATCACCGGCTCCATCGGCATTATCCCTTCAGCCAGTCTTGGCGCGGGCAGCCGCGGGATGTACGAGCCGATTCACGGTTCGGCGCCAGATATTGCCGGACAGGACAAGGCAAACCCAATCGGCACCATCCTGTCGGCGGCCATGATGTTGCGATATTCCTTTGATCTGGCAAAGGAAGCCGACGCGATTGAAGCCGCAGTCAGCAAAGTATTGAACGCCGGTTATCGTACCGCGGACATTGCTGGTGATCATACAACAGTCATCGGCTGTGCTGAGATGGGGCAGCGAATCGCACGGGAAATCTAAGTATTTGTGAGAGGATGCAAAAGAATCCTAATGGATTCAAACTATTGAGAAAAGAGGTTGTTTTGGATGATTCCTGTACTTTCCCTTGTCGTGTTGGTAGCGGTCATTGCGCTGAGTGTTATTACCAAGAAGAACGCCGGTATTCTTGCGATCATGGCCGCCTTTCTCTTTGCGAGTTTCGCCGCTGCAAACGGCGTTGAAATCACCGTCTCCAAGATTGTCACAAGCGGCTGGCCGATGAGCGTCTTTTTTATCGTTCTGGCCACCACCTTTCTCTTTGGCATCGCCAACCTCAATGGCACCACCGAAGCGCTCAGCCAGAATATCGCCTGTCTTGCCCGCGGCAATGCCAAGCTGCTGCCGATTCTCTTTTTCGTGCTCGGCGCGGTGGTCTCCGGCGCAGGCGCGGGCGGCCTGATTGTCGCGGTCATCATGCCGATCGCGCTCTATGTCGCGGTGGAAAACGGGATTTCGGCAATCATGATGAGCCTTGTTACAATGGGTGGTATCATGGTCGGCGGTCTGTCTCCCCTTGCGATTAACGGCATTGTCGCCTCTCAGCTTGCCGCCGAACAGGGGCTTAATGACTACAACGCAATGTGGCTGGCCTATGCGGTCAGCATGAGCATCTTCTCATTGGGCGCCTATCTGCTGCTGGGCGGTCTCAAGCTCAAGAAAATGACCCAAAAGCCGGTCTTTGTTCGGTTTGACCGCAAACAGATTATTACCCTCGTTGCGATCGCGGCGGTTCTGATCGGTGTAATCTTCTTTGGCCTTGATATTGGTCTGATGTGCTTCACCTGCGCGGGCATTCTTCTCCTGCTCGACGCCGCCGATCAGAAAAAGGCTATTGCCTCGATCCCCTGGGCCACCATCCTGCTGATTGGCGGTATGGCCGTTCTGATTAGTGTTATCAATACCTGCGGCGGCATTGATTTTCTCTCGGATAAGCTCTCCGCCGTCATGGGTCCTGCCTCGGCGCAGCCGATCTTTGTCATCCTCGGCGGTCTGATGGGCGCTGTCTCCAGCGGTACCGGCGTTGTGATGCCCACCTTGATTCCGCTGGCTTCGCAGCTTGCTGCTGAGATGGGCACCGTATCGGCGATGCGTCTTGTGATCGGCGTCATCGTCGGTACCAACGGCGTGGTCATCAGCCCGCTGTCCACCGTTGGCGGTATTGCCGTCGGCAGCGCCCCCGAGGGGGTCGACCGGGATAAGCTGTACAATCAGCTGTTGCTCGCTGCCGTTGTATTCATCCTGCTCAATGCTGCGGCTGCCGCTGTCGGTCTGTTCCATGTATTCGAGTAATCTGATTTCCAGCTTAGTGGGGCCCCTTTGGGGCCCCTTATTTTGTGTGGTGGAAAACCATGCCGTGATATGTTAAACTGGATGGAGCGATTACATGGGAGGCGAACCGGATGACCGGATATGAAAACTGTCATCTCTGCCCGAGAAACTGTGGCATTGACCGAACCCGTAACCCCGGCCCCTGCGGTGGGGGCAGTCTGCCGCGCCTGGCGCGGGCGGCGCTGCATTTTTGGGAAGAACCCTGCATCAGCGGCGAAGGCAAAGATGTACCCGGCAGCGGTACCGTCTTTTTCAGCGGCTGCACGCTGCGCTGCTGTTTTTGCCAAAACTTCGAAATCAGCGAAGAAAATCGCGGCCGCGAGGTCAGCGAAGAGCGGCTGTGCGAGATCTTCTTGCAGCTACAGCAGCAGGGCGCAGCCAACCTAAACCTTGTCACCGGCACCCATTATCTTCCCTCCATTCTGCGTGCGCTGGACATTGCCGGAGACCGGCTTCAGATCCCGGTTGCATGGAACTGCGGCGGTTATGAGACAATCGAGAGTGTCGAGGCCCTCGCAGGCCGGGTTCAGATTTTTATGCCGGACCTTAAATATTATGACAGCGCCCTCTCTGGCCGACTCTCCCGCGCCCCGGACTATTTTGACCGGGCAAGCCGGGCAATTTACCGGATGATCGAGCTGGCCGGGCCACCGGTCTTTGATGCGCGGGGGCTGCTGACCAGCGGGGTCATTCTGCGTCATCTGGTTCTGCCCGGTCACCGGGACGACAGCCTGCGGCTGCTCGACTGGATTGCCTCCAACCTGCCGCGGGACGAATTTCTTCTCAGCCTGATGAGCCAGTATACCCCTTATCGTCCCCTGCCCTACCGGGAACTGAACCGAAAACTTTCGAGTTTTGAGTATAATGCAGTTATCGACCGCGCGCTCACACTTGGTCTCACCCATACCTATACCCAGCAGCGAACCGCCGCGAAAGAGGAGTATACTCCGCCGTTTGACCTGACCGGAATATAAATAAAAGAAGGCCGGTCCCAGGCAAGATTCATTTGCCATAGGACCGGCTTTTCTGTTTTTTAGAAATACATGTATAGCTGGCAGGGAATCATGCCGTTATAGAGTTTGCGCCGTCGGGACGCCTTTTTCCCGAAATTGTGTTCAAAATCCGCATCAGCGGTAATGACATAAGTTCCCGCCACCGGGTTTTCCTGTAACCGCGCGGCAAGAGTCCGCTCCAGCTGGCCTGCCTGCTCCAGATCTCCCAGCCGCTCGCCATAGGGCGGATTGGTTATAACCAGACTGCGGGAGGCCGGGGTAAAATTGGCCACATCAGCGGTAAAGAATTTGCAACGGTCCCCTACCCCGGCCAGCGCCGCATTGCGGTTTGCCAGCTCGACCGCATGCGGATCAAGGTCGAATCCGATTCCCTCAAAGGACCCGGTTCGGTCGATCTCGGACAGCGCGCGCTCCCGCGCCTCCTGCCAGGCTTTGGGTGAAATAAAAGCATAATGCTCTGCGAGGAATTTGCGCCGCAATCCCGGCGCGATCCGCAGCGCCTTCTGTGCGGCCTCAATAATCAGCGTTCCGCTGCCGCAGAAAGGGTCCTGCACCAGACTGTCCGCCCGCACCCGGGCAAGGTCGACAATCGCCGAGGCAAGGGTCTCCTTGATCGGGGCGAGGGTGGATCGGGCGCGATATCCCCGCTTATGCAGGCCGTCTCCGCTGGTATCGAGAAAGAGCTCCATGACATCCTTGCGGATGGAAAACCGGATCTTGTACAGCTCTCCGTCCTCCGGCAATACATTAACATGATGTCCCTTTTTCAGCCGCTCCACCACCGCCTTCTTCACAATGCTCTGGCAGGCGGGCACGCTGGATAGCTTCGAAGAAAGGGATGCGCCCTTGACCGGAAACTCCGCATTGGCCGGCAGCAGCGATTCCCAGGGCACCGAAAATACGCTGTCGAACAACTCGTCAAAGCTTGCAGTCCGCGCGCGGCGCAAAAGCAGCAGAATCCGTTCGGCGCAGCGGCTCTCGATGTTGGCAGCAGCAAGAACCCTCTCGTCCCCTTTGAAAGAAACCCGGCCGTCGGTGACCGTTACCTCCTGTGCACCGATCCGTTTGAAATCAAAAGCAGCGCTGCGCTCGGTACCAAAATAACAGGGCGCGACAAATTCGTAGATCATCAAAACTTCCTTTCTGTGAGGGATACCGCCCTGTTTTCGGCGTACTGCACCTTCGCGGTATCCGTTGTTTTGGCAAAGAAAGAGGGCGGCACAGCCGCCCTCTTTTGCGGACCATTTTAATCATCCTGCGGGATCAGCAAACCATACGTGCCATTCTTGCGGCGGTATACCACGTTGATCTCGTCGGTGTCAACATTGCGGAACAGGTAGAACGCATGTCCAATCAGGTTCATCTGAAGAATCGCCTCGTCCACGCTGGCCGGCTTGACGTAGAAATGCTTCTCGCGGACCACCGCAAAGGTCTCCTCCTCCGGCACCTCCATCCCGGCATAGTCGTCAAAAGCAGCTTTGTACAGCCGGGTCTCAAGCCGCTTGCGGTTCTTCACAATCTGCTTCGTGAGGATATCCACCGCTACATCCAGCGCATCCTCCATATTGTCGGCACTCTTCTCCGCACGGACGACGAACCCTTTATCGCGCACCGTAATTTCAACGGTCTGCCAGTCCTTCTCCACCGTCACAGTCACCTGTGCGGCGGCCTCATCAGAAAAGAACTTGTCAAGCTTAGAAAGGCGCTTGTCGGCGCGTTCAATGAAGGACGGCTTCAGACTGACTTTTCTGCCTGTGGTGCTGATCTTCATATTATTACCTCCTGCGTGAAGCGCTACTGAAGTTTATTTCTAAACTTCTGTTATTATTATAGCACAAAATATTTACAAATAAAAGATCGTTCTGTGTCATTTTGACGATCAAAGTAAAAAATCTTGCCCTAACTGCTGCATCGCAACCCGCAAAGGAGTTTTGGGATTTAGTCCGGATTCAAATGGATCGGGCGGCGCGGCCCATAGATCATCCCGCAGAGCGCGCGGCCGGTCTTGGTGCGAAAGATCTGTTGCTGTGTCTTTAGGGTACCTTCCTCCCCAATTTCGTCCTCATAAAAATTGACAAGAAAATCGGCCTCCACCAGGATTTGATAATCCAATCCATCAATCTCTCCATAAGTATGGTGGTGTGCAACCAGGTAACAGATCCGCTCAATATCCTGCGGCGCAAACCCGAGCTTTTGCAGCAATGTGGCGGCATAGGCCGGCCCCTCTTGTTCCTGAAGCTTACCATTGCTGCTGCCGTATTTCTCTTCGGCGGGTCGGATACCGATATCATGTACCAAGGCCGCAGCCTCCAATACAAACTGGAGATGCGGGTCTAACTTCTCCATCCGTCCAATCAACTGGGCAAAACGATGTACCTTAATGAAATGCTGTTCCCGCTGCGGATCTCCGCAGTTAAAGACAAGCATCTCAAGACATAAGCGATCCAGTAGCTGCTGTTCTCCCATATAAATTTCTCGCCTGTTCTTTCTCACAAAAAAAGTTCATTCTCACATCTGCCGCTACATGCCTTTTCAAGCATTGCCGCTACCGCATTCTCCACCTCTTTATTCAGCTTGCGGGCCGACCGGGGACAAATCGCGGCACAGCGCATACAGGAGATACAACGCTCTGGTGTCACAAGAGAGGGATCTTCGGGGTCGATCGCACCGGCAGGACACAGCGCGGCACAGCGTCCACAGCGAATACAATCCGCAGTCGGCATCGGAATCCGAGGGCCCCCGCCGCGCTTTTTATAGGGGCGGTTACCGGGAAGGGTGGGCTCCTTTGTGTTTTTCGATTCCAGCTTTTGCAGAATCTGTCCGGCAAACTCACGCAGCATCGCCTCATCGTTCTGGTCCGGACGCCCCGCACCAAACCGGCGTATTACCGAATGCTCCGCGATCGCGGCAACCGCCGCGACAATCTGGAATCCCGCCATGTGCGCTGTGTCGGCAAGCTCAACCAGCGTATCCTCATAAGCGCGATTCCCATATACGCAAACCAGAACCGCACGCGCACCGGATGCCTGCAGCTGACTGATTCGCTCAACCGCCAGTTGTGGCACCCGCCCGCCGTAAGAGGGAATGGCGATGACCGCAAGATCTTCCGGTGTGAGTCGAATTGCCGAAAAGTCGGTATTTTTATCAGTCAGGTCGATCTCTGCCGCATCCTCTGCCAGCGCATGGGCAAGCAGCTCTGCCACCTTTTTCGTTCCGCCGGTGGGGCTGAAGATGATCCTATAAAGCTTCATTTTTCATCTCTTCTTTCTTCTGTAAACGCAGACATTTTATTTTACCTTGAATCGAATCACATGGAAAGAAAGCTTCGGCAGCATCAATTCATAGACATTCTTCTCCCCCGCAACAACCTTTTCAACATGAGGGCATACCCTTGTCTCATCCGCAAAGGTGTTTGCTGCCCGCAGCTCTTTACCGTCCATCACAATGTGCTCAATCATCTCAAGCCTTCCAAACGAGCGAAGATCCAGTTCCACCGGCATATCCTCGTTTTGGTTGATGTTCAGGCAGAACAATGTGAGTTCTTCCGCCCCTTGATTATAAACCGCAGCAGGATAAAGCAGCGGCGTGTCTCCATACCGCGTCTCTACCATCGGGCTTTTGCTGACCGGCTTGAGGACCGTTCCACGGCCATACTGCGACAGATATTTGAAAGGATAAAAGGTCGACTGGCGAATTGCCTTTCCTCCCTTTTCCGTAAAGATCGGCGCGATAACATTGACCAGCTGCGCGAGGCAGGCAATCTTCACCCGGTCGGCATGGTTGATCAATGTCATCCCCAGTCCTGCAAAGACCAGCGCATCCAGCAGCGAGTACTGATCCTCGATCAGGTGGGGAGCCTGCATCCAGTCATGCGGCGTCTGTTTTTTCTGATACCAGACGTTCCACTCATCAAAGGAGATCATCATCCGCTTTCTGCTGCGCTTTACCGCTTTGACATAATCGCAGGTGCTGACAATGGTATTGATGAAGTCATCCATATCCACGAAAGAGGCCAAAAAGTCCAGATCGTTCCCCTCGTTCTCATAATAGCGGTGCATTGAAAGATAGTCCGCCTCGTCGTAGGTATGTTCCAGTACGATCCGATCCCACTCAGGATAGGTCTTCTGCAAAACCGAAGCGCTCCCGCAGACAACCAGCTCCACCGAGTCATCCACCCACTTCATGATCTTTGCCGCTTCCCGCGCTTTCTTTCCGTAATCGACGGCGTTCAGCTGACAGATCTGCCAATCCCCGTCCATCTCGTTGCCCAGACACCACAGCTTGATGTTATGGGGATCCTTGTGTCCATTTTTAATTCTCAGATCAGACCAATAGGTACCGCCCGGAAAATTGCAATATTCCAGCATCTCCCCCGCATCTCTCGGGCTGCCGGTTCCAAGGTTGACCGCCGCCATAATCTCGGTGCCGGCCTTTTTGCTCCAATCCACAAATTCGTCGATCCCGAACTGATTGGGTTCAATACTCTTCCAGGCAAGATCCAGCCGGGTAGGACGATTCTCCTTTGGGCCAATCCCGTCCTTCCAGTCATAGCCGGAGACAAAATTGCCGCCCGGGTAGCGCACATGCGAAACCCTCAGCTCTCGGATCAGTTCCAAAACATCCCGCCGAAATCCGTTCTCATCCGCGCAAGGGTGTCCCGGCTCATAGATTCCCTCATAGATTGCCCGGCCCAGATGTTCTAAAAAGGAACTATAAATTCTGTCATCGACCTCTGCCAACGTAAAATCCTTTTCAAGATAAATTTTGACCTTTTCCATCACAAATCACATCCTTTTCATTTTTTGCGATTTGGTTATAGATATTATACTCCTTCTCTAAACCGTTGAATATCCCACAGCAAAATCTTTTGTCCCATCTTCCGCCAAACCACACACCTCATTGAGAAAGCAAGACTAGAAAAAGCCCGGCAACACCAATCTAAGGTTGCCGGGCTTTTCCCCTCAATCAAACTATTATCCGAATGGAAGAATGTCAAGGGTCCAACCGTTTTCAGCTTTTTCTATGCTCGCAATAAGATTGGTGAAAACTTTTTTGCGCCCGGATAGACATTCTGATTTTTTGCTCTGTACCGCCGTGTTTTGCGGTTTTATCCGACCCGAAAGAAAAGAACCGCACAGCCCCTGTGCGGTTCTTTTTTGAAACATGAGTGCCCAAATCGCAGCCCAGCAAACAGTTATTATTTTGAAAAATGGAGCATTCAAACAGCTGCGCTCTGACTTATAAAAAATTGGAGCAAGCGCTAAACACCTGCTCCAATATGGGATATCACAGCAGTAGAGATACCGCTTCCCATATCCAAGATAAGTATACTTACGAAGCGCACATCATTAAGCTGGATGAAAAGAAATACTTTTTCGCAGGACGGTTAAGAAAATGAGAAGGCTGCAGTTCAGTAAAATCCGTAAAAAGCGGGATCCATTCAACGTGCAAATACTTCTCTGGTCCGTGCCATATTGTCCCGGATGTTCACGCCAAATGGGCAGTTTGGCTCACACCTGCCGCACATCAGGCAGTCATCTGCTGTGGCGGAAAGGGACCAATAATGTTGTGCTACCGTCTCTGGCACAGTATCCTGCTGGACAGCCAGGTCCAAAAACTTGGTCACAGCGGCAATGTCGATGTGGGCCGGACAGGGCTGGCAGTGGTTGCAGTACATACACCGGCCGGTCATGTGGATGGTATTTCCAGCGCTGAAGATGTGGGCATAGCTTCGTTCCTTCGCAGGAGTGTCATAATATTTGGCAGCCTCCAGTACCTCGTCCACGGTATGACAGCCCACAATGACCACCTTCACACCGTTTCGGTCCAGACAATATTGAATGTACTGAGGGACTGTCATAGCCACGCCAAAGGGAGAGGGTTCTGCTTTTAGCAGCGTGCCCGCGCCCAGCGGTTTCATTACTGTGATAGCCACCCCGGCTGCTTCACAGGCGGAGTACAGCTTTTGCTGTGCCTCATCTGCTCCACGCTCGGCGGGGCCGCCGTCCGTTTCGCGCTCTGCTTTTGCGCCTGCTCTGCGTCGTACCGGGTCACGACCCCCATCTCGTCCTGCAATTTTTCCAGCGACAGGTCAAAGCTCTCCCGCGCTGCGTCTCTCCAGAACGGATCGTCTCCATAGTAGGTGTCGAGATCCGCCTCGGTCTTGACGATCGACCGCGCCACCTCGGCCATCTTCTCCAGCTGATCCGCCGGGTT
>CALXBG010000111.1 GCA_944386485.1 uncultured Pygmaiobacter sp.
GTCCCGATACTCGATCGAATAAAAGAAATCATATTCCTCATTCGATCCGGTCATCACATACCCATCGGGCAGATAATCCGGCTCATAATGATAGTCCCCTTCCGAAATCTCTTCTTCCAGACCATTCGCCGCGGTGATCCGTACCTCGGTGTACTCATCTCCCCGGGAGACGAAATAATCATAGAGCCGGGCCCGCACCCCTTTCACCGAAAGCGCCGCCGTGAGTGCGGTAGCCAGAACAATCATAACCATTGCCGCCCGCTTCGCCGTCTTATTCCATCGGATCAGCCGGTGATGCTTTTGCTGGTCGGCAATCAATTTTTCCATCTTTTCCGTAAACGCGGGGGAGAACTCAACCTCGGGGGCGTCCCCGTACTCATCGCGCAGCCGCTGTGCCTCTTCGGCTGCCACCTGCTGCGCTGCCTTGGTCAACATCTGTTCGAAGCTTATCTCATTTTCAGTTTTCTGTTTTCGCAAGGTCGTTCTCCCTCCTTTCTCTGAGCAGCGGAATCAGCTTTTGCTTTGCGCGGTGGATCCGCACCGAAACATTCGAGACCGTCATCCCCAGCGCCTTAGCAATCTCTGCCTCGGTGTAGCCGTTGGCGTATTTGAGCAACAGCGGCGCCTGATAAGCCGGTTTGAGGGTACGGATCGCCTCGAGCAGCTGCTCATAGCTCACCTTCTCCATCAGCTGCTGCTCCGGACCGGCACCCTGGTCCTCGAGCTGAAACAGGGTCTGCTCGTCATCCATCTCGATCATTCTTGCTCGCCGCTGACGGCGCAGCGCCGAGATCGAGGTGTTTTTCACAATAGTAACGAAATAATTAAAGGATTTGTTACAATCGATCTCACCAATTTTATCCATATTCCGTGCAAGAGAAAGGAAGGCATCGTGTAGTGCGTCTTCCGCCAGCGCGTCGTCGCGCAGAATCTCACGAGCATAGTAAAATCCGATCTTGCTATACTTTTGATATGCCTGTTCGAACCTGCTCTTCTGCTCTTCGGTGTCAAACACCTGCATCGGCAGCACCCTGATCCCCCCTCTTTGCGTTTTTCTGCCGGGTGGCCGGCCGGTTCCCATAGCAATCCCGATAAACCGGGTTTTCCCGATCAATCTTTTCCCGCTCCTGTGCGGTACGAGCCGGGCAGAAGCGCAGAACCTGTGCGATTGTCTTTTTTGTATCCTTTGTAAAGTCTTTTTGCTTTACCTGAATGTGTTTGACCATCTGCTCCGGCTGCGCCGCCCCTCCCTTCTCTTCCTTTGAATTACCCGCGCCATTATAGCATAATTCGCCCTTTTCCGCAACAAACCGGCCCGCGCCGCCCCGATTTTGGGAGAATTGAAATACCGCTGTAAACATGTTATACTTAAATCAGTTGGCCCCTGTGGGGTCGAATAAGGAAAAGAGGTATCGTTTTTATGAGCGAAGGTTGCACCCATAATTGCGAAACCTGCGGAGAAGCCTGTGCCTCCCGGCAGGGCGGCGCGCCGCGGGACATGCGCGAGGCTGCGAACCCCAACAGCAAGATCAAAAAGGTAATCGGGGTCGTCAGCGGTAAGGGCGGAGTCGGCAAGAGCCTGGTCAGCGGAATGCTGGCTGTTGAGATGCGCCGGCGGGAGCACAACGTCGGTATTCTGGACGCCGATGTTACCGGCCCCTCTATCCCCAAAATGTTTGGCCTCAAGACCCGGGCTGTGGGCAATGAACTTGGGATTCTCCCGGTTGAGACCCGTACCGGCATCAAGGTCATGTCGGTCAATCTGTTGCTGGAGCATGAGACCGACCCCGTGGTCTGGCGCGGTCCGGTCATTGCCGGTACTGTAACCCAGTTCTGGACCGATGTCGTCTGGGGCGATGTAGACTTCCTGTTTGTGGACATGCCTCCGGGAACCGGCGACGTGGCGCTGACCGTCTTCCAGTCGCTGCCGGTGGACGGCATTGTGATTGTTGCCAGCCCGCAGGATCTGGTCTCGATGATCGTCGAGAAGGCGGTCAACATGGCTGGTCTGATGAATGTTCCCATTCTCGGCCTTGTCGAGAATATGAGCTACTTCACCTGCCCCGACTGCGGCAAGAAGATCTCGGTCTTCGGCGAATCCCACATTGAGGAAATCGCCGCCGCCCACAATCTGCCGGTTCTGGGCAAGCTGCCGATTGATCCCGGCCTTGCAAAGCAGTGCGACATGGGCGTGATTGAGGCGTTTGAGGGCAATTATCTCGCTGCGGGAATCGATGCGCTGGAAGCGCTGCTCGAAAAGTAATCCCAACAAAGCAGTTCAATAAAAAACTCCTGTCATATAGACAGGAGTTTTTCTTTTTTACTCACACTCATGCTACTCACACCAGCGAGGCGTTGATCCCATAAAAAAATTTACTGATCGACTCGCGACGGACATGCAGTCCATCGTAAAAATCCGCATTGGTACAATTTGCCTTTTCCGGGTCGTAGGAACCAAAAACCGCAATGCCGCGCTGCCGGGCCACATCGCCATAGAACTCTTCCGCAAGCAGTACGCCGCGCGCGCACTCCGAGGAGGCGAGATGCTCATAATAGATCGGGTGAATAGGGCTGAGAACAAAGGTGACGCTGACTCCCTTGTCGAGAACGTAGTCCACAATGGCCTCGAATTGTTCACAGCGCATCTGATTGAGTTCGTAGAAATCATACATGCCCAGCGCATATCCAGCATTAACCCTGGTCAGCGCCTCTCTGTCTACCCACTCCTGGTCCATATTCCGGTACTCTTCGGTATAAAGCAGCGTCCCGTCCGGCATTTTCGTCTCAGTCTTTTGCAGATAGACGTCCCCGATGACCCGGGAAGGACGCTCCTCCCCCGTGTGATCCTCGAAATAATAGGCGATATTCTTTTGAAAATAATCCAGGTCCAATAGCGCCTCGTTGTATACCGTCTTATCCTCTTCCTGATACGGAACATCGAAACCGAGGGTCTGATTGAGGAAACTGTTCGCAAGATTGCTGTCCGACCGGCTGCTGTACGATTCAGGCATATCATTGAGAATCCAGGGATCCAGAACGATGATCATGTTCTGCGGCATCCGATCATACTTGTCCAACAGCGAGATAGTCGAGGCAATATCATAAAAGTCCTCACCCGACATTCCCATATTGTAAAAGCTGCCGCTTTCCCCCGCGATCGCGGCGGTAATCTGAAGTCCTCTGCTGGAACCGATAACAACGGTATTATATGCCTCCGGCATGTTTTTGATGTAAAGCTTCAAAACTTCACGTTCATCCATCTTTTCAAAGTTAGAGACCGGATCTCCCTCAAGCAGGATCTGCGCCAGTTCCAGATTAAACTTATCGCCACGGAACAAACCTGTCTGATCAACAAAGTAATTGACCCACAGCACAAGCAGTACCAGCGGCACGAGCAAAAGCAGCTTGAGGGCTGATTTGATTGTCCCTTTCAGCAGAGCCATTTGATCCCTCCCCTGCACGAAAAATATACCGCAATGCTATATTCTTTTTTATATTACCACATTTTTCGGCATAAAAAAACGGCTGTCATAAAAATTTCGCTTTCTTCGCCTTCATTGGCAGCGTGATACCGGGGGCTGTTTTATCCGATGGTTTGATGTATAATAAAAGAATAAACGCCGCATAGGAAAGGCAGGATAAGCGATGAAGGCAAGAGTACAGACCGGAACGGTTCTAATCTGTTGTATGGAAGAGACTGCAGCACGAAGCGAACTGGAAAAATTTTTTACTGCCCGGCGGGTTTCGGTCCGTTTTGCCGGCAAAGAGCATCTTGGGCAGCGGCTTGACACCCTGCTCGGGTTGCCGGGCAGCGCACACACACCGGAGGAGGGCGACCTTGCAGCCGCAGCTCCAGCGCTGATCTTTTCCTCCTTTTCGGACCGTGCGCTCGACCGGATTCTGGATGAACTGAATGAATCCGGGCTGGCCCATGGTATACTGCGGGCGGTGACCACGCCACACAACCGCAGCTGGACCCTCGCCGTACTGCTCCGGGAGCTGTCGGCTGAACGCGAGGCAATGCAGACATCGCAGGACAAGGAGGCGCACGCCGGTGATTGAGACGGTCATCTGGGACTGGAACGGAACGCTGCTGGATGATCTTTCCGTCTCCTTTGAAGCGACCAACCGACTGCTTGCCGCAAACGGACGCGCTCCACTTGCTGATCTTGACTGTTACCGCGCGGTATTTTCCTTTCCGGTTATCGATTACTACCGCCGCATTGGTTTTGATTTTGACCAACTGCCCTTCGATCAGCTGGCACAGCAGTATATGGATTTTTACCATCCCGCCGCGGAGAATTGTTCGCTTCAGTCCGGTGCACAGCAAACCCTTGAACACCTGCATCAGTCAGGACTGCGTCAGGTGCTGCTCTCTGCTTCCAAACAATCTCATCTTGAGATGCAGCTGGCCCGTTACCCCATCGCTCAATATTTCGACCGCGTGCTCGGCATCCAAAACATCTATGCCGCAAGCAAACAGCAGCTTGCGATAGATTTTATCGCGCAAAGTGGACAGGCAGCGACAGACTTTCTTTTTGTCGGAGATAGTGTCCATGATTTTGAGGTCGCCCAAAGCTGTGGTGCGCGCTGTGTGCTTTTCAGCGGAGGGCATCAGGCGCGCTCTATTCTGGAAGCGACCGGCGCACCGGTCATTGATGCGCCAAACGAACTGCCTGCGATCTGTCGCGCCCTTTCAAATGCTTAAAGCAACCAGTCCCTATCGATTTTCCTTATTTTTTCAGGAAAGGAGTTATTTCCTTGCAAGCCATCCCCAGCCTTCCGGCCGACCTGGCCTGCCAACTGCTGAACTGGTATGATGCCGGTTCCCGCACGCTGCCTTGGCGCTCTGATCCCCGCCCCTATTATGTCTGGCTTTCCGAGATCATGCTTCAGCAGACCCGGGTGGAAGCTGCTACCCCTTATTTTGAACGGTTTATTCTGGAACTGCCGACCATTGCCGATCTTGCCGCCGCACCCGAACAGCAGCTGCTCAAACTCTGGGAGGGTTTGGGATACTATAACCGGGTTCGCAACCTGCAGCGGGCAGCGCAGATCGTGGTTGATACCTATGGTGGAGAACTTCCTGCTGATTTTGAACTGCTGTTGCAGTTGCCGGGAGTCGGAAGGTACTCTGCCGGTGCGATTGCCAGCATTGCATTCGGTCTTCCTGTTCCCGCGGTGGACGGCAATGTACTGCGGGTCCTCAGCCGGGTGCTGGAAAGTCCGGCCCCCATCGACCGTGAGGAGACCAAGCGGCAGATGGGAGTGGCGATCAGTCGGCAGCTTCCTCCCGATCGGCCAGGAGATTTTAATCAAGCACTAATGGAGCTGGGGGCGATGGTCTGCCTTCCCAACGGCGCGCCGCGCTGCGAGATCTGTCCGCTTTGCCCGCTTTGCCTTGCTCACCACAATGGAACCATCTCCGAATATCCCCGCAAGGCGCCCAAAAAGGCCCGCCGCTGCGAGACCCGCACCGTGCTGGTCCTCTTTCGCCGGGGCGAAGTTGCAATCCGTCAGCGCCCGGCTACCGGTCTGCTGAGAGGGCTATGGGAGCTGCCGAATCTCGAAGGCGCGCTGACACCAGAGGAAATCCGCAAACTGCTTGCCGATTGGGGGCTCTCTGCCGGCTATCCGGTTGCTCTGGGAGAGGCCCGTCATATCTTCACCCATCTGGAGTGGCAGATGACCGGCTGGGCGGTTGCGGTTGAGGGAGAACCGGTTCAACCGCTGCTTTTTGTTCCCCCCGAACAGCTTCGAGAGGAATTTTGCCTTCCCAGCGCTTTTCATGCTTATGCCGACCGGATTCCCGGTTTGATAAAGGAGTTGCAATATGACAACCATTCGTGATTACCTGCCGACCGATCTTGAAAAAACCGCCGCTGTCTGGCTGACCAGCACGATCAAGGGACAGCCTTTTCTGTCCGAGGAATATTGGCTTAAAGTCTACCGCAGTATTTACCATACGTTTCTTCCCGACAGATGGCAGACATTTGTTGCCGAGGTGGATGGGGAGATTGAAGGGATGCTAAGTCTCTGCGCACCCGGGGTGATTTCAGCGCTCTTTGTCGGTCCCAGCTGTCAGAGAAAGGGGCATGCCAGCGCATTGCTGGAAACGGTCAAAGCACGATTTGACCGGCTGGAAGTATCGGTCTACATACAAAATGAACATGCACTATCCTTTTTTGAAAAAAATGGATTCGTCCCGCTGCGACAGGAAATTGAGGCCGAAACCAGGCTCAAGCAGCAGTTGTACGTCTGGACCCGCGCGTCAGACGGATTGACCGTTTGATTTTATTCATTTTTGTCAAGCCGTGATTTTGAATTGTGCGTCCGGTTCGCCGGATGTATGATAGATAGAAAGAAAATATTGTCGTATTTTGTTTGGGGTTAATACTGAAAAAAGAGGGGGGACACTTTACTTATGAATATTGTAATCGTTGGCATCGGCAAGGTCGGCAGCACGGTTGCACAGTACCTCTCGAGTGAAGGACATGAGGTTGTTATAGTCGACAAAAACCCCGATGTTGTGGATCGGATGGCCAGCAACTTTGACGTGCTTGGCATCTGTGGCAACGGCGCCTCGCTGGAGGTTCAACGGGATGCCGGTGTTTCTACGGCGGATCTCATCATTTCCTTGACCTCTTCGGATGAGTTCAATATTCTTTGCTGCATCTTGGCTAAAAAAAGTGGTACTCGTCACGCGATTGCCCGGGTGCGAAATCCCGATTATTTTCATCAAATGATGTTCCTACGCAAGGAACTTGGGCTTTCGATGGCGATCAATCCAGAATTCGAGGCAGCAAACGCCATCAGCCGGATGCTGCGTTTCCCCACCGCTACCAATCTGGAACTCTTTGCGAAAGGGCGGCTGGAAATCGCAGAAATTACCCTTTCCCAAAGCACCCCTTTGGAAGGGGTACGCCTGTGCGAGCTGCCCGAAAAATTCAAGGCGCAGGTGCTGATCTGCGCAGTACGCCGCGGCGACGATGTTGTCATCCCCGACGGCAATTTTGTGCTGCATGCGGGCGATCATATCAACATCTCTGCCTCCCATGAGGACATCAGTTCCTTCTTCAAACAACTGGGGGTCTACCAGGAAAGCGTCCGCTCGGTCTTTATCGTCGGCGGAGGACGCATCGCCTACTACCTTGCTACTCAGCTGTTGCAGTTGGGCATCCGGGTAAAGATTGTCGAACAGGACGAGGCCACCTGCGAGATGCTCAGCGAAATGCTGCCCAAGGCGACCATTTTGCACGGCGATGGAACCGATCAGGACCTGCTGATGGAAGAAGGTCTTGCCGCAACCGACGCCTGTGTCGCGCTGACCGGTATTGACGAAGAGAACATTATTGTCTCGATGTTCGCCACAATGAAGCGGGTTAAAAAGGTCATCACCAAGGTCAATCGGTCGAATCTGTTTTCCATCATGCGGACAGTCGGTATCGAGAGTGTTGTCTCTCCCCGCGCCGTTACCGGCGACATGATCCTGCGCTATGTCCGCGCGCGCCGCAACTCACAGGGCAACAGCGTCCAGACTCTCTATAAGCTATTGGACGGCAAGCTTGAGGCACTTGAATTTATTGTTAGCGAGAACGCCTCCTTTGTCGGAAAAACGCTGCGGGATCTTGAGTTCAAAAAAGGGATCCTTGTCGCAGGTATTGTCCGCGATCGCAAATTGATCCATCCGCAGGGCAACGATGTAATGCTCCCCGGCGACCTGGTTGTCATCATCTCCTCTGTGGTCGGTCTGCGAGATCTTCGTGACACGCTGGCGGAGGGCTGACACAATATGAATTATTCGATGATCTTCTATCTGGTCGGCAACCTGTTTAAGGTGGAGGCGTCTTTGCTGCTGCTTCCCGTGGCGGTTGGCCTGATCTATCGGGAATATGACACCCTTCCTGCCTTTTTCGTCACGATACTGCTGTTATTGCTTTTGGGGCTTGTGCTTTCCTTCCGGCCTCCAAAAGACCGCACCATGCGGGCGCGTGAGGGATTTTTTATTGTTGGAATCTCCTGGATTCTGCTCTCAGTTTTCGGTGCGTTGCCCTTTGTCTTTTCCAGGGAAATTCCGCGCTTTGTGGACGCCTTTTTTGAAACCGTTTCAGGCTTTACCACAACCGGTGCGAGTATCCTGACCAACGTCGAAGAGCTGAGCCACAGCATCCTCTTTTGGCGCAGTTTCACCCATTGGGTCGGCGGTATGGGGGTTCTTGTTTTCGTGCTGGCAATCCTGCCCAGCACAGATGCAAAAACGCTTTATGTTATGCGCGCAGAAGTTCCCGGGCCCACTTGTGACAAGCTGGTTGCAAAGGTGCGGCGCACCGCACTGATTCTCTATGCAATCTATCTTGTCATGACAGTCATCCTGATCCTGCTGCTGCTTTTGGGTGGCATGCCTCTGTTTGACAGCATACTGCACGCATTTGGTACGGCTGGTACCGGCGGTTTTGGTATCAAGGCAAACAGCGTTGAATTTTATCAATCCGCCTATCTTGATGCGGTAATCGGAATCTTCATGATCCTTTTCGGCACCAATTTCAATCTGTACTACTTTTTGCTGCTAGGTAATTTTTCCAAGGTTTTCAAGAGCGAGGAGCTGCGTTGGTATCTCGGCATCATCGCTGCCGCGGTCGGTTTGATTACGGTCAACATCCTGCCGCTCTATGGCAATAATCCGCTGAAAAGTTTTCGTTATGCCTTTTTCCAGGTTTCCAGCATCATCACCACCACCGGTTTTACCACCGCAGACTATGGCAACTGGCCGGTTTTTTCCCAAACCATCCTCATCATTATCATGTTCTTTGGCGCAATGGCCGGTTCAACTGGCGGCGGCATTAAAATTTCCCGTGTTGCCATTCTGTCCAAGAGCGCGCTTCGTAATCTGCGTTCGATGCTCAATCCCCGCAGCGTCCGAACGCTGAAATTTGAGGGCAAAGCGCTGGAAAAACAAACGCTAGCCGGAATTCATTGCTTTTTGACCATCTATGTCATTCTCTTTCTCGGCAGCGTTCTGATACTGTCAGTCGACCAGTTTGACCACGTTTCCCACCTTACCGCGGTTGCCTCTTGTTTCAACAATATTGGACCTGCACTTGGCGTCTGTGGACCGGTGGGCAGCTATGCCCCATTCAGCGGCTTATCCAAACTGATTTTGAGCTTTGACATGCTTGCAGGCCGGCTTGAAATCTTCCCCATGCTTTTGCTCTTTTTGCCTGCAACCTATCGAAAACACTAATTATTCTCAAAAAAACGGGCCGCTTTAGGCGCGGTGACGCAAGAAAACGACGGTTCTGCCGTAAGAATTTTGGCGCATAAAGCACTCAGAGCGGCCCCTCAAGCCACCAAGGCTTGAGGGGCCGCTCTTCGCACTTTCTCCATCCAAAATTCTGGGGCAGAACTGCAAGGCACCATAAAGAGGTCGATTTTGATGCGGATGCAAGGAAAATTCTCGAAGGCACCCTTTGTGGTTGTCGAGAGGATTTGACGACGCAACCGCGCAAAAGCGGCCTCTTTACGGCGTTGTTTTCTTACGCCACCACGCCTAACCCGGCGTTTTTTATTGAATACTTTCTAGTTTGCACTCATACCTACGGTGGCAGGTTCTCGCAACAGAGAGGAGAAATCTAGCCGCTTTTCGTTGCGGCCGAGCGCGTAGAAATCCACATTGCAGACGGCGCTTGCCCAGGCGATGACCGATTCGGTGGCCGGCATGGGAACCTTGAGAATTCGGCCCAGGGCTGCCATCGGCACGCAGCCGGTCGGAATATCTTCGTAGATATAACG
>CALXBG010000112.1 GCA_944386485.1 uncultured Pygmaiobacter sp.
ATATTTCCTCACTTCCTCTCTTGGTCTGCGTGGACAATTAGAAAGCCGTTTTCGGCGGTTTTGGTATTGCAATATGCCCTTTGCCGTTTTCGCGTCTGCAAAGCCGCATGACACAAGGGCTTTTGCCTGTCTATTTGTCCATGCTGGCGGGCGTTTTCCGCGTCTTTTTGCCGGGGCAATAGGGACACTCTTTGAAAACGCAAAACTCATATTTCCATTGTGGGCGGTAGAAATGGCAAGTGCCGCAATCTTCCTCATCTCCGGCACAACCGGATTGATAACGGTCCCCTCCCGGGTTCGGATGCATGCGCAGTTCACACGCCGTCGTCATGCCCTCTGTGAAATACATTCCGGCTGTGCCTCCTTTCCTGCGGGCATAAAAAAACGCCGCAGATTTAGAAGAAATCTACGGCTTACCCATGAGAAAAGGACACCGCTTACACGATGTCCTTTCTCGTCAAGTATTTAATTTCTTGTGTTCCCACACTCCATATCAATGACTACCGAAACGGTAATATAGTCCTCAATACGCTTATTACGGAATTTATCGCCCTCTGCGTCAAACACCACATGACGGGAAAAGTGCCTAAATCTAAGGATTTCTACAAGGCTTCTCTTTGTAGCAACACTATTGTCTCCACATGTTTTGTGTGGGGAAAGAGATCCACCGGTTGAATCTGATCGACCCGATAACCGCCTGCTGTCAGCAACGTGAGATCGCGCCGCTGGGTCTCCGGATTACAGGAGATATAGACTACCCTTGGTGCCGCAAGATGCAGCAGCGCATTCAAAAATGCCTCGCTTGCTCCCGCGCGCGGCGGATCAAGAAAGACAAGGTCGGCATGCTCTCCTGCTTTTGCCATCTGGGTCATCAGATCACCCGCGTCCGCATGCAGAAACCGGGCATTTTTGATCCCATTGCTGCGGGCATTCCTACCGGCATTCCGCACCGCCTCGGGATTCAGCTCTACACCGAGCACCTCCTTGACACGATCGGCGGCGATCAAGCCGATCGTCCCGATCCCGCAATAGGCGTCGATGACCCGTTCGGTTCCAGTCAGACCCGCAAAATCAATTGCGGTTCTGTAAAGCCGTTCGGTCTGGGTATGGTTGATCTGATAAAAGGCGCGTGAGCCGATGCCAAACCGCTTGCCGCAAAGGGTATCCAGAATATAACCTCTGCCATAAAGCACCTTTTCCTGATCTCCAAGTACTGCGCTGGTGCGCCGGGGATTGATATTTTGCACCACGGTAGTCACATCGGGACAGGCTGTCCGAAGCAGCCGCACAAATTCCCGGCTGCCGGGAAAGAAAGAGGAAGGGGTTACCACGGTGACCGAACATTCTCCGGTTTCCACTCCGCGGCGCAGCAGCAGATGGCGCAGCAGTCCGCTGCGCCGGTCTTCATCATAGGCAGAAAAGCGGCAGCGGTTCGCAGCATCAAGAACAGCATGCAGAATTTCGGCAAGTCGCCGGTCGACCAGCAGACAATCCTGAAAGGGGACAACTCGATGCGAGCCCTCTTCATAGAGTCCGCAGTCCAGTCTCCCATGCCTAGTTGTAAAGGTGGCAATCGCCTTGTTGCGATAGTGCAGCGGATCTTCCATCCCGAGGATGGGCAGCGGTTCGCAAAAATCCCCAAGTAGGGCTTTGGCCTGTTGTTGCTTTTGCCGCAACTGCTCGGGATAGGGAAGGTCCAACAGCGGACAGCCACCGCAATGCCGCGCTTTGGCAGGGCAAGAATAAGATTTCATGCATTTTCCTCCGAAAAGGATTTTTACTTTACAGTAAAATCCGACTGTTCGTTGCGGGTCAGAAGCAGCACCGCCTCAACATGCCGGGTCCGGGGAAACAGATCGACCGGCTGCAACCGGCGAAGCTGATAGCCGCCCTGTGCGAGCAAGCGTGCATCCCGCGCTGCGGTGGCGGCGTTACAGCTGACCATTACCACCCGAGCGGGGGACATCTGAAGGACTGCATCGATCGTCTTGCGGTCACAGCCTTTGCGGGGGGGATCGAGCACGATGAGCGACGGCTGAAGGCCCTCGTCTGCAAGTTTAGCTGCCGCAGCACCCGCGTCCGCACAGAAAAAGTCCGCATTGACCCCCATCTGTGCAGCGGCTTTCTTCGCGCTCTCGACCGCTGCGGGGACGATCTCCACCCCAATCAGCCGGCCGACCGCATCCGACATCGACAGCCCGATGGTTCCCGCACCGCAGTAGAGGTCGAGCAGCAGATCTTCCGGTTTTGGCTCGGCGAACTGCTTTGCAACCCCATAGAGCTGTTCGGCGCCCGCGGTGTTTACCTGATAAAAAGAAAAGGGGCTCAAGGCAACCGGCACACCGCACAGCGTATCCTCAAGTAATCCGTTGCCGAACAGAACCTTCTGGCGAGGGCCGAGGATGACGTTGGTGTTTTCGGTATTGAAGTTCAGCAGAAGCGTACAGACGGCAGGGAAAGCTTCCTGCAGTCGGCGGGCAATCTCTTCCTCCCGCGGCAGCTTTGTGCCGTTGATCACAATGCAGGCCATGACTGCGCCGCTCTTTTCAGCATGACGAAGATAGAGATGCCGCAGCAGACCCTTGCCGCTGGTTTCATCATAAGTAGAAATGCCATACTCGGTGAACAGGCCACAGAGGAAATCTGCGATTTCATTGAGCAATTTCGGCTGAAGCAGACAGTCGGAACAGGCAATCACCCGGTGGCTGCGGGGTGCGTAAAAACCGGCGAAGACCCGGCCGTCCGGGCTGGTGGCGAGCGGATACTGCACCTTGTTGCGGTATCGGTCAGCCGATGGGGAGGCAAGACAAGGGGCAGCAGAGACAGAGAAACCGCCGATTCGGTCAAAAGCATCCTGCACAAACTTGGTTTTAGCAGTCAGTTCGCCTTTATAACTGATCTGCCGCAGCGCACAGCCGCCGCAGCGGCCAAAGGCAGGACAGTCCGGTTTGATCCGCCCCGCGCCCGGCTCGATCAGCTCGGTAAGAATACCGAAAGCAAAATTTTTCTGAAGCTTTGCGATCCGTGCACGGATCCGGTCGCCCGGCAGCGTAAAAGGAACAAAAACAGCCTGACCATCCACTCGGCCAACTCCATTTCCGTCGCTGGCCAGATCAAGTATTTCGAGCTCTACGATCTCATTTTTTATCATTTATTCCTCCGAGGACATCTGGGTTTGGGAGAGAATCATGGGTTCCAGTACCGTGAAACGGGATTCACTCATCCGTTCTCCGGTACCATCGGCGGGATCCTTTCCGCTGGCCGCATTGGCGGCATAGGTCACAATCAGCTTTGCGGCATCTTCAAGGTCAAAGCCGCTGCAGGCAAGTAACCGGGTATCTTCGGTTTGAACCGTACCGGCATCTGCACCAAGCAGCGCCGCTCCAACGCCTTGTTCTTCGCAGACCGGCAAGACTGAATCTACCACAGAGGAATCTTCAATCAGAACCAGATCGGTTTGTGGGTTTGCCAGCAGCGTTTCAGACAACGCCGCAGCAATATCCTGTGAGGCGTCCTCTGTGCAAAATACAATCGGATCATCGCTGTAAATGCCCTGATTTTCAAAAATACGAAGAACTGAGAAAATCCGGTCGCTTGCTGTGCTCTCCTTGGTAACTACCAATGTCTGAAGCAGCTTGTCCCCATTCTTATCAGGGATCTGCCCGTTTTTATAACATTCGAAAAGGGTCTGGCCCAGCAGTTCGCCCTCACTCTGCGGACTCGAGCCGATATACCAGCATTGATCATAACCGAGCATAGTCTCTTCATCAGGAGCAGCCCCACAAAAAATAATCGGGGTGAGGGAAGAGCGGGCGGCCTCAATATAGGTTTCCGCCTGCTGTGATGCCGAGAGACAGATGATCAGCGCGTGAAGGTTTTCATCTTCAATCAGCTGCTCCAGCTCCTGCGGGTCGGTGTCCAGAGCAACAGCGTTTAATTCCGCTTCCTCTGCGGCGGAAAGCAGCTGGGATTCCCCGACCGAAGCATATTCACCCGCATCGGCGCCAGCGCTCAAAATAGCGATAGACGGCTGCTGTGCGCGGGTGCAGCCAAAGAACAACAAAAGGCAGCAGAGCGGCAAGACGATAAGCCGGAGAGAATACGAAAGAATGCGGTTCACGGTTGGCCCACCTTTCCGCTGGACAGATATTTGCTTGGAGGAACCCCCTTGACCTTCTTGAAAACGCGGGAGAAATAAAACTGATCAAAAAAGCCTACCGACGTCGCGATCTCCGCGATCGAAAGATTTCCCTGACGCAGCAGGTAACAGGCCTCATTGATGCGGTAATTGGTCAGATAGTCGATCGGAGATTCCCCAACATTGCTCATAAACACCCGATAGAGGTGGCTGCGCGAAATACCAACCGCTTTTGCAATGTCGTCGATCGCAATCTCATGGGAATAGTTGAATTGGATAAACTTGATCGCACTACTCACATAGGCGCTGCTGCTGGTCTGAGAACGATTTTCCTGCCGCTGATTTTCCTTCATCAGTTCCGCCAGAAACAAGTAGAGGTATCCGACCATCAGCGCCTCGCTGTAATTCTCCGGTCCGCGAGAGAGAAAAATACTAAACAGCGTATCCTTGACCTTATCCGGGTTTTTGCAGGTGTGAATCGGGTTGTCGACCGCAAAGGGCAGTTCGAGAACCAGTTTGTTGGCATTTGAACCGTTAAATCCAACCCAGTAATATTCCCATGGATCTTCCTGATCTGCGGTATAGCAGATCAACTGAGAGGGCTTTGCAAGGAAAACATCTCCACTCTTTACCTCATAGGTAACGCCATTAACGACAAAGGTGCCTTTTCCGGCTGCAACATAATGGATCAGATAATGGTCACGCACGCCCGGGCCCCAGGAATATCCCTTTTCGCAGCGCTGAAGACCGCAGTTATAAATTGACAGCTCAATATTATTAGTTTGTGTTTGCTTGAAACTCTGCTTGTAGATATTTGACACGAAAAACCATCCCCCTTCCGCAACCGGAAACGATTTAAGAACATTGTATCAAATGAATCATCAAAAATCCATATAATATCACAAATAACTTAGTTTACGATGCCGATCTGGTTTGTTATAATGAAAAAAGAAACGTGGCCCACGGAGGCTTGGGAAAAATTTGAAAGACAAACTTTAATGAGGTGAAGTTGTCATGCTGAAAACGCAGGAACTGATCGAAAAGATCCATGCCGGCAGCTATGATTCCGCTTTTAGGGCGCTGTATTCTTGCGCCGATCAAGCGGAGGTCGACCGTCAGCGCGCACGTTACATCAAAGCGGTTCAAAGGTTTGAGGAGCTTTATGGTGCGGGGCGCGAGGTTGCAATCTACTCGGCGCCTGGGCGCACCGAGATCGGCGGTAACCATGTTGACCACAACAACGGTATCGTCATGGCTGCAGCGGTCAATCTTGACATCATTGCGGTGGTTTCCCGCAACGACTCGGAGATTGTTCGGGTGAAATCCCATGGCTTCCGTGACGCTGATGTAGTTGACCTGTCAAAGGACGGGGTCGTCGAGCGGGAAAAGGGGCGCAGCAGCTCTTTGATTCGTGGTGTTGCGGCTCGGATCCGTCAGCTGGGCGGAAAGGCTGCCGGTTTCGATGCTTATACCACCAGCGATGTTTTGCGGGGAAGCGGCCTATCCTCGTCTGCGGCCTTCGAAGTAGTCATCGGTGCGGTCTTCAACGGTGAGTTCAACGACTTCCGGTTCACCCCGGTCGAGATTGCACAGATTGGCCAATACGCGGAAAATGTCTATTTCGGTAAGCCCAGCGGACTGCTTGATCAGACCGCCAGCAGCGTCGGCAGCGCGATTACGATTGATTTCAAGGACCCCACCGCACCGGTTGTTGAAGAACTTTCTTTCAATCTGGCGAAGCACGGACTGTTTTTGTGCATCACCGATACCAAAGGCAGCCATGCGGACTTGACCGACGATTACGCCGCAATTCGCGCGGAGATGGAGCAGGTCGCGGCCTTCTTTGGCAAAAAAGTATTGCGGGAAGTGGACGAGGCAGACCTCTTTGCCTCTCTTGCCCAGGTTCGTGAAAAGACCGGCGACCGTGCAGTACTCCGTGCAATTCATTTCTTCGAGGAGTGCCGCCGCGCGGTTGCGCTGCGGGAGGCGGTTCGGCAGGATGATATGGAGAGCTTCAAAAAGCTGATCATTGCCGGTGGCCATTCTTCTTTCGAGTACAATCAGAATGCGTACAGCATCCGTCATCCGCAGGAGCAGGGGGTTCCTCTTGGCCTTGCGCTGAGCCAGAAGGTGCTGGAGGGCGCTGGTGCCTGGCGGTTACAGGGCGGCGGATTTGCTGGAACGATTCAGGCCTTTGTTCCGGCCGATCGGCTTGAGCAGTATATTGGTGCGATGGAATCGGCGTTCGGCAAGGGAAGCTGTTATGTTCTCAATGTGCGTAACTTCGGCGCGGTTCAGGTCAACGAGAAGCTTTAATCCTTTTAGGTTTGATGAAAGATCAACAGGCCGCGCTCAAAAAGCGCGGCCTGTTCTGTTTGTTCTTTCAAATTGATCGATAAAAAGAACGACAGATGTAAGAGTTTTACGCCGATGGTCGTTTCTTTTCCGATTGAACAAGCGGATATTCTAAAAAAGGAGGTGTCTGGATGCGAAAAAAATTGTTTGGTTTGTTTCTGATCTTGGTCTTTCTTTTGAGTGGATGTAGCGGGATTATAGATTCTTTGCAGCAAGAGATTTCCAATGCCCGGCGTCCGGACGCCCCGCTCGCAGAGCTGCCTTATATCGACGAAAACATCGAAACCAGTTTTGAGCCACAGGTTCTGGATTTCTATTATCAGCAACTTCAAGAGCCGGAGGAGCAAAAGATCTACCGCGCTTATCTGCAATTTTTGATTGACGCAGACAAAGAGTCGGTGTATCTCAAGGGAACCTATACCCGCGAGCAGGTTTCTGCTGCAATGTATGCGTTGCAGTATGACTATCCGCAGTTTTTGACCCGTGGCTGGCGTTATCAATGTACCTATTACTCAACTGCATCCGGAAAGGTAATCGGCATTGAGCTTGCGCCGGGAGAAGAGGACTATGACTATTCCAGCGCGCGTGAGCAGCTGTATCAGGAACTCTCGGAGATTCTTTTTCTCGCACAGGAATACAGCGATCCTTGGGAGCGTCAGCTTTTTCTCTATGATCTGTTGATTGACCGGGTTACTTATGACCGGAATACCTCAGCAGAACTGCTGCAAGAGGGATCTCCTGGACAACAGCTGTCACACACCGCTTATGGCGCATTGGCAACCGGCAAGGCCGTCTGCGATGGATATACTTACGCGTTTCAACTGTTGTGCAGCTATGCAGGAATTCCCGCCACGACGGTGATTGGAACAGCTCAGGTCGAGAATACCGCTGCCGATAACGGGCAGGAGAACCATGCATGGAATCTGGTTCGGATTGGCAATGAGTATTATTACTGTGATCCAACCTGGGACGACACCGGTGATCAATATCTTGATTCTGATGGAACCTTTATCACAGCGCCACAATCTACTGAAGGATTGAGACAGATTCTCCCAACGGTTACGCATCAATATTTTAACCTCTCTTATACCACAATCGCGCAAAATCACCAGTTCAGTACATATTTTGCTTATCCTGAGCGGACCGGCACTCCGCAGGACTATTATTCACGCAAGGGGTTAGTTCCGGCGTCCCGCGGAGAGCTTGAGCGATTGATCTCAGCAGCCTGCCAAAATCTCTCACAGGGAGATGTGGGAATTGAGTTTCGGTTTGGCTATTCCGTGCCGGATCCGGCACAGGAGGTTTTCGACCGCATGAGACTGATCGGAATTCATAGCACCGCGGTGGTCAGCAGCCCTCAGGCAGAGGACCTGGGGTGTCTTGTTTTTGTCTATCGATAAAGGAATTGCTCGCCTTTTCAAAATCAATGTGGTAAAATAAAAAAAACGGTAGAATCCGTTTTATAATCGAAAAAATAGGAGGATACATCGGCATGAGCTACTTGCGTAAAAATGTTGGAACCTGTTCCCGCAGCACCGAGGTGACCCTTACCCCGGATGGCGTCATTGAGGATGTTGTGGTCGTCGGCGGCTGCGACGGAAATTTGAAGGGGATTCGCCAGCTGCTTCGCGGCATGAAGGCAGAGGATGCAATCGCCCGAATGAAGGGTGTCAAATGCGGCAACAAGGGCACTTCCTGCCCTGAGCAGATCGCATTTGCGCTGGAAGAGGCTCTTGCCGCACAGAACGGCTGATTAAAAAATTATTTGCATTAAAAGAGATCGGCAGGTCACAGATGATCCTGCCGATCTCTTTTTGTCCTCATGCAATTTGGGGAAATGCGTTGTAGATAAAAACGCAAGCCAACACAATAGAATAGAAAGAGCACATCCAGATATAGAGCTGCTTTTTTCTTTTTTGCTTAATTTTTCCAGAGAAAAGAACGATGAGTCCACAGGCCGCGGCAACGCCGAGTACAATGACAAAACAACGAACCAGATAGAGCTGATTGCCTGGCATTAGCTGGTTTACAAGACTGGCTACCGGCCAACCAATCAGATTGGCTGCGGGAATAATTAGAAGGGGAGAGACCGCAACCGCATAATCTGCATTATCGCTGCGGATAAAAACTGCCAGAATACAGAGTGTGATGCCAAAAATTGCGACGCTTTCAACCACCATTGGATGATCGCTCCTTTCCAATACGAGGTTATTTTACCGCAAATCAAACTTTTCGTAAAGCATTTCTTGACTAAATGCGAAAACTTGGTATAATAATAATCGTCGCGTTTGATATTTTGTCCCACGACAGGACAGATGATTTTTTGCTGGAATAGCTCAGTCGGTAGAGCAGCTGATTCGTAATCAGCAGGTCGCGTGTTCAAGTCACGTTTCCAGCTCCATGCCGGTGCAGGGAAACGCCCTTCACCGGCATTTTTGTTTGCAAGTCGGAAATATAAAAACAGGGTGAGAGCCACAACCGCTCTCACCCTGTGGTTTATTTATCCCAGATAGTTCCCGGGGTCCTGCGCGACACCGTTCAAAAAGACCGAGAAGTGCAGGTGTGCACCGGTCGAGTTGCCCGACGAACCGACCGCGGCGATCACATCGCCACGGGTGACATACTGACCTACTGTCACGTAGATTTTGCTGCAATGTCCATATAGTGTGGTCAGCCCGCCGCCGTGGTCAATAACCACCTTTAGACCGTAACCGGTCGTTCGGTATTCGACATTGGTGACAACCCCGCTTTCAGCTGCATGGATCGGGCGTCCCATCAAAGCGCCATTGCCGCCCGCAAAATCATAACCATTGTGGAATTCCCAGCTTCCGCCTCCAAATGGGTCCGGCCGGTTGCCAAATCCGCTGGAAATCGTGTAATATCCCTCTTGAATCGGGCAAAGGAAGATCCCGTCGCCGGTATAGGGGGTGTCGGTATCAAAGTGGGTAGCCATCCAGTTGTTTGTTTCCTCGACCGCCTCACGATAGGCCGCATAGACCTGCTCGTACTCGCTTTGGGCTGCGAGCTTATCTGCTTCCGCCTTTGTAATGGTCGCATCCTGCGCCTGAATACTGGCGGACAGTTCATTTTGCTTTGATTTGAGGGTGTTTTGCTGTTCCTCGAGAGAGGCAAGCTGATCAGAAAGATTTTTCTGTTCCGTCTCCAGTTCCGTTTTCTGCTGCGAAAGCTGTTCAAGCAACGTGCTGTCGGCTGCGGAAATGCGAGACAGGGTGGTCGAGACGGTTAGAAGTTGATCAAAGCTGTCAACCGCAAGCAGGGTGGAAAGGACACCGGAAGTATGGGTTACCTGCATCGCCCGTAACCGCTCTTGAAATAGTGCGTCGGTCTCGTTGATCTCTTGTTCTTTTTCATCCACCTTCTGCTGGGCTTCGGCCACAGCGGCCCGGGTACTATCAATGTCATCCAGAAGGAGGGTAATCTGGTCAGAGATCAGGGCACTCTGCTGTTCCAGCGCATCCTTTTTCTCCTGTGCGGCATCAACGCTGTCCTCCAGATTGGAAAGTTCCTGCTTGATTGCATCCAGTTGTTGCTGAAGCGCAGAAACTTCGTCGCTCCGATCTGCCGCATGAGTCGGCAACGCCATACAAAGGCAGAGCGCTCCGATCAGAACAAAGCAGGAAATCCCCAAAAGCCACGAGCGCTTTTGCATTGGTGAGCTTCCCCCTCCCAAAATCGACTATATTTTAAGAATAGCAAACCAAACAGAGAAAATCAATCTCACAAATGTGAAAACCGGCGCCTGCAAACGCAGACGCCGGTTTGTTTTAGGAAAGTTTAGCCACGCTCACCGATGTGCAATGCACGGCGGAAGGGGATAAAGATCTCGTGGAAGAGAAGCGGCAGCATCGAGAAGATGATCAGGCCGAGCCACTCGGCAAAAGCGAGAGTCGCAGTACCAAAGATTCCGGCAAAGAGGGGGATCTCAGTTGCACAGATCTGAAGCAACAGTCCGCCAAAGAAGCTGAGCAGGGTCAGTTTATTTTCGTGCCGAATCGTGACAAAAATGCTGGTGTCAACATCCCGCATGCCAAGGCTATGCCACAGCTGACTGACCGCGAGCACGGTAAAGGCAAAGGTTTGTGCTCGAACCAGTAGTTCACCGGTTAGCAATGCATCGATAGCGCCGATCGTAATCGGTGTACCCGACGCCATCAGTTGGGTAACCGGGAGATAGAGGAAGGCGGCGAGCATCATGGCTGCGATCAGAACGCCGTAGAACAAGGTTAAGAATAACCCGCCGCCGGCAAATAGACTATCTTTGGGGTTGCGGGGCTTGCGCTTCATGATTCCGCGGGGTTTTTCATCCGCGCCAAGAGCCAGCGCGGGCAGAGTATCGGTGATCAAGTTGACCCAGAGGATGTGAACCGCCTTGAGCGGGCTTGCCAGTCCGGCCACAATTGCGGTAAACATGCTGATAACCTCACCAAGGTTGGATCCCAGCAGGAAGATAACCGTTTTCTTAATATTATTGTAAATACCGCGGCCCTCTTCGATTGCCTTTTCAATCGTCGCGAAGTTATCATCGGTCAGTACCATATCCGCTGCGCCTTTCGCCACGTCGGTACCGGTAATTCCCATTGCGACGCCGATGTCGGCCGCTTTTAGGCTAGGCGCGTCATTCACACCGTCGCCGGTCATCGAAACAATCTTTCCATTGGCCTTAAAGGCCTTGACGATTGCAACCTTGTGTTCCGGGCTGACACGGGCAAAGACGCGCAGATCCATAATCCGCCGGTTCAGTTCTTCCTGTCCCATCGCGTCAACTTCTTCGCCGGTGATACATTGATCCTCACGTTCGGCGATTCCCAGATCTTTTGCGATCGCAAAGGCGGTATCACGATGGTCGCCGGTGATCATAATGGTGGTAATACCGGCCTGGCGGAAGTTATCGACCGCGGCCTTCGCTTCCGGGCGGGCAGGATCGATCATTCCGACCAGACCCACAAAATTCAGATTTTCTTCGGTGGCAGAGTCATCGCCATATTTGACCGCCATCGCCAGTACCCGCAGCGCCTGCTTGGACATTTCCGAGGCCGCGTTAAAAATCCGTTCCCGGTCTGCCTCGGTAATCGGCCGCGTCACATCGTTTTCGACGATACCGGTGCAGCGGCGAAGCAGCTGGTCCACCGCGCCCTTGGTATAGGCGACGGCACCGTCGGTAGTGCGGTGAACGGTGGTCATCATCTTGCGGTTAGAATCAAATGCCTGTTCATTGATACGAGGTGTTTTTTCCTCAAGTCCTTCTCGGGTAATTCCCAGTACCTGCCCCATATCCAGCAGAGCCAGCTCGGTCGGATCGCCGATCCGGTTTTCACCACTAATTGCGGCATCGTTGCAGAGAATAAAACCCTCAAGGAAGAGACGGTCCTTTGTGGTATCAAGCTCCTGCGGTAACGCGAATGTGCCGTCACGGTAGACTTTGGTAACCGTCATCTTATTCTGGGTGAGGGTACCGGTTTTATCGCTGCAGACTACGCTTACTGCACCCAGCGTCTCAACTGCCGGCAGTCGGCGAATGATGCTGTTGACCCGGACCATTCGCTGAACTCCCATCGCAAGCACAATGGTAACGACGGCAGGCAGTCCTTCCGGTACAGCGGCCACAGCAAGACTGATGGCGGTCAGCAGCATCTCAACGACATTCCGCCCCTGCAACAACGCGATACCAAACAGGGCAACGCAGAGCAGAATTGCAATGATTCCGAGCAGCTTGCCCAATACCGCGAGGCTTTTTTGCAGCGGCGTCAGTTCATCTGCGTCCTGCAGCATCGAGGCAATCTTACCGATCTCGGTATCTCCGGCAGTAGCAACAACAACACCTTCGCCGCGGCCGTAGGTGACGCTGGTGCTGCTATACGCCATATTATGACGGTCTCCCAGCGGCGCATCCTTTTCGATTACCAAGTCGGCGTCTTTCTCGACCGGCACACTTTCACCGGTCAGTGCGCTTTCGTCCACCTTTAGGCTCGCTGTGGTCGTCAGCCGCAGATCGGCGGGGATGATACGGCCGGCATCGAGCAGCACGATATCTCCCTTAACCAGATCGGCGGCAGGCAGCTCCTGAACAATACCGTCCCGACGGACAGTAGCTGTCGGGCTGCTCATCTTTTTAAGCGCATCGAGCGCCCGCTGCGCCTTGCCTTCCTGTACCATCCCAACAATGGCGTTGAGCAGGACTACACCAAGAATGATGATTGAGTCAGAGAACTCGCCCAGCGCAATTGAGATGGCGGCAGCGGCGAGCAAGACATAGATCATCGGATCCTTCAGCTGAGAGAAAAACATCTGCAATCGAGTTGGCGGGTCCTTTTCCTTTAGTGCATTCGCACCGTCCCGCGCAAGCCGCTCAGCGGCCTGCTGCGCCGAAAGTCCCTGCTTAGAACTTTCTAATTCCTGCAAAACCGCGTCGACGGATTTTGTTTCAAACATTGCGTTACCTCCTTGACGGGCCGCAAGACGACGGTCCGAATATAGTATGGCTGAAAAAAGAGTGGAATAGCCGCTTTTAAGTACCCTTATACTAAAAAAGACTTTTGACACGAACGGTTGTCGTATCAAAAGTCTCGTTTCCTCAAACGGTCTCCGTTCCAGCCAATAACGGCGGTTGTTGAAAGCGAAGATTTAACTACTCCCTCTTGTAATTTACATATTACGGCAGTAAAGAGGGCATGTCAAGGAAAAAGCAGAAAATTTACATCTTTACCGGTCAACCGCAGCAAAAAGGGAAGGAGCGGCCTTATAAAGCAAGATTGCACCGATAACGGTGAAGATCAGCTCGATGCCCATGTAACTTCCGTTATAGATCAAGCTGTACAGCCAGACGGGCATACCGGTTGCCCAGTTATATTCCGCCTGATAGCTGCCCCACAGCCAAAAGCCGGAGATAAAGCTGCACAAAAACCGAATTACACACACACCCGCAGTTCCCATAGCAATGCCGACCAGCCGATTTTTGAAGGGCTTTGCCAACAGGCAAGCGATGCCCAGCAGCGAGAAAGCCAGCACATAATCCAGCAAAATGCAACCGATCAGCGCGGTGATGGTGCCCGCCGGTGGGGCCCAGAAGCCCATCATCATCTGCAACAGGCTGTTGACAAAACCGGTCAGCAGGCCCCATTTGGTTCCGTGGCGGAAGGATACCAGAATGAACGGCAGCATGGAAAGCAGCGTCACGCTGCCGCCCTGCGGCATGGTGAACAGCTTGATCTGGGCCAGCACGGTACCGACCGCAATCATCAGCGCACACTCGACCAGCGTGCGGGTTTTGGAATAGGTCTTGCTCATAAACGATCTCCTCACAGAAAAATAGTACATAAAAACAAAGAGCGCCCGTTTTTGACACCAAAAACAGACGCCTCACCGCGAAAGCATATTCGATAAACTTCCTACGCCGGCATTACCCGGATCAGGTTAAAGGGTTGATGTACCGCGCGCGGCACAACTCTCAGCCTCTCAGCACCCCTGTTTTTATGTCCGGTCTCAATTATAGGCAGCATGGGGGGTTTTGTCAAGAAGTTTGCAAAATCAAATTGCAAGATCTTTTTTACAGAATACCGCGATCCCCGCGGGATAGAGCAGCAAGCCACCTAACAGCAGCCCAATAAGGCCCATCGCTGCACCAGTTTTTTCTGCAATGAGACCGGTTGGGTCAAAGAGGGTAAAAGCGGAAAGGAAACGAATCCACCGCAGATTCCCGCCGACATTTGCAATCATCTGGAACACAAACATCAAGGTGGGCAACCCCGCCCCTACGGCAAGACTCAGCCGGGTATCGGAAAAGGTGCAGGAAGCAAAAAAGCAAATCCCGCCCAAAAAGAAATGCATCGCCAACAATCCGAGATTAACCAATAAAAGTTCACGCAGCATAAGTTCACCGGGGAAGAGAAGCGACGCAATGAAAAACTCAAGCGCAGTTGTGTAAATCAGCAACAGAAGAATACCACAGACCAGGACCGTCATCTGAGTGAAAGCAATTTTTCGCCTCTTGACAGGCGCTGCGGTCAACCAGAGCATAGCCCCACCGTCAACATACTTCGCAATCAGCCCATTTGCACGCAGAATACAAAAAAGCATTGGAAAGATGAGCAGAATAAATCCATAGAGGTAAGAAACCATGAACTCCAGCAGATCACCGGCAATCGTTCCCATTCCAACTGCTGCCATCAGTTCCGGCATCACCTCGACAAATCGATTGAGCATCTCGGTTGTTTCCGGGTCGTAGAGATAGATAATGCAGGAGACATACAACGTGATCACGGCGGCAAAGAGCAGCAGCAACTTCGCGCTCTTTTTCATCTCACGCAAAAACAGCGCTTTGTTCATTGCTCCACTCCTCCTCCGTAATAATCCATAAAGATCTCTTCAAGACTCAGACGAGCTGAAATCGTAACACAGGTACCATTGCAAATGCCCGAAAAATCACGCGCGAACGCCTGGGCTTTCTCCTCGGATTCCAGCGTAACGGTATAAGAACGCAGATGCCGCTGCCGCAAAGTTTCGATTGTGTCAACAGCAGCAAAGCTTCCCGCACGGATCATGCCGACCCGATCGCAGGTGCGTTCCACCTCTTCAAATAGATGGCTGGAGAGCAGAATGGTTTTACCCCGTTCTTTTTCTTCCCGAATTAGTTCGACAAATCTGTTTTGCATCAGCGGGTCAAGACCGCTCGTAGGCTCGTCCAGGATCAGGATCTGTGGATCCTGCATAAGCGCAGCAACAATCGCGACCTTTTGTTTGGTTCCTTTGCTCATCCGCTTGAGTTTAACCTTTGGATCGAGCTCAAAGCGCTCGAGCAGTTCCTTTTGCCGCACAGCAAAAACACCGCGGTAGTTCTCGATAAAACGCAAAAATTCTATTCCACTTAGATCTTCAAAAAAGGCGATTTCGCCCGGTATGTATCCAACCTGCTTTTGAACCAGATCGCTATGGGCCCAACAATCTTTTCCGGCAATATGGCAACTGCCCGATTTGGGACGCAAAAAGCCCATAAGATGTCGGATCAGGGTCGTCTTTCCGGCGCCATTGGGGCCGAGAAGCCCGAATGCCTCACCCTCTGGAATCGAGAAGGTGAGATCAAAGATGCCTCTATTTTGGCCAAAGTCCCGGCTCAGATGCTCTACACAGACAGCATCCATAAAACTCCTCCTTTTATTAAAAACGGCAAGGACTGCAAAAAATTATTGCAGCCCTTTTGCTTTAACCCTCTTTCTTCTTCTTTGTCGCCGTGCGCTGTGCATCGCGATAGCTGCTGCACAGTTCTTTGACGCAGCACGCCTCGCATCGGGGTGAGCGGGCGTTGCAGACCGCGCGGCCATGCAGCACAAGACGATGACAGAAATCATTGCTCTCCTCTGGTGGGATGACCTTCCAAAGCGCCATCTCGACCTTTTTGGGCTCCTTGAGATCTTTCACAATTCCCATCCGGTTGCACAGCCGGATACAATGAGTATCGGTTACAATAGCAGGTTTGCCAAAGACATCTCCCATGATCAGATTTGCACTCTTACGACCTACGCCGGGCAGGGTGAGCAGGGTGTCAAAATCATCCGGCACCTTTCCTCCAAAGTCCCGCATCAACATCCGCATCGCAAGGCTAATGTCCCGCGCCTTGCTGTGTCCCAAACCGCAGGGGCGTACAATCTCCTCAATCTCTTCCGGCTCGGCGGCAGCGAGCGCCGCGACCGATGGATATTTTGCAAATAACTCTTCGGTAACAATATTCACCCGTGCATCGGTGCATTGTGCTGCCAGCCGCACGCTGACGAGCAGCTGCCAGGCGTGGTCATAATCCAGACTGCATTCGGCCAGCGGGTATTCTTCTTTAAGCAAACGGATGATCTCGAGAATCTCTTTTTTGGTCTTCATCGGGTACCTCCCCAGCGCAGCAAAATGCGCATGATGTCGAACTCATTATAACACAGTCGGGTGGGAATACAAGGCGGATCTGACACGGGGAAAACCGCCTTGTCTTTTCTTTTTTGGTCAGGTATAATTTATTTTGTGTAAGGTTGCCTTTGGGGCGCCAATTTTGAATGCCGAATAAGGAGATGGCGAGATGTTTGGAGATGTACTGGATACGATTGGATTTGTCAGCGCGCGGGATCCGGAGGTCGGCGCCGCAATGGCCAGAGAGATGGGACGGCTGCGGGGAAATATCGAGTTGATCGCTTCGGAAAATGTGGTTTCCCCGGCGGTCATGGCCGCGATGGGCAGCATCCTGACCAACAAATACGCCGAAGGTTATCCCGGTCACCGGTACTACGGCGGCTGCCAGTTTGTCGACGAGGTTGAGAATCTTGCCCGCGAGCGCGCTTGCAAACTTTTTGGCGCTGATCATGCCAATGTACAGTCTCATTCGGGCGCACAGGCAAATCTGGCGGTTTATTTTGCGTTGCTCGAGCCGGGCGATAAGGTCTTGGGCATGAATCTTTCCCACGGCGGACATTTGACTCATGGCAGCCCCGTGAATATGTCTGGCAAGTACTTTAACTTTATCCCCTATGGCGTGGATGAAAACGGATTTCTCGACTATGATGAGCTGCACCGTCTGGCACTTAGCGAGCATCCGAAGCTGATTGTTGCAGGCGCTTCGGCCTATGCGAGAACCATTGATTTTGCAAAAATCTCTGAAATCGCGAAAGAGGCCGGCTGCCTGTTTATGGTGGATATGGCACATATCGCCGGTCTGGTTGCAACAGGGTTGCATCCCTCGCCGGTCCCTTATGCTGATGTCGTGACCACCACCACCCACAAAACGCTGCGCGGTCCCCGTGGCGGCATGATTCTGTGCAAAGAACAGTATGCCAAGGCGATCGATAAGGCGATTTTCCCCGGCACGCAGGGCGGTCCGCTGATGCATGTCATCGCCGGCAAGGCGGTCTGCTTTGGCGAGGCGCTGACCCCGGCGTTCAAGGAATATCAGCAGCGGATTGTAGACAACGCAAAGGCGCTCAGCGAGGCGTTGCTCGCGCGGGGTGTTCATCTGGTTTCGGGTGGTACCGACAATCACCTGATGACGGTTGACCTGCGTGGAACTGGAGTTACCGGCAAAATGCTGGAGGCCCGGCTAGACGAGGTGAATATCACCGCAAACAAGAATACCGTTCCCAACGACCCCGAAAAGCCGACCGTGACCAGCGGCGTGCGGATCGGCACCCCCGCCGTCACCACCCGCGGCTTTGGCCTGCCGGAGATGGAGCAGATTGCCGACTTTATCGCGGGCTGCATCTTTGACTTTGACGCGAAAAAGGATGAGATTAAGGCTGGTGTCGCAGCGTTGACCGCCCGGTTCCCGCTCTACGAATAAGCGGGAAAAGACGAAATTCAAAACAGGGGAGAGGATTGGATGAACAGTCCGCTGGCGGACCGGTTGCGGCCGAAGACGCTAGACGAGGTCTTCGGACAGCGGCAGCTGCTGGCCCCGGGCACCGTTTTTCGCAGCAATATTGAAGCGGGACGGGTACCCAATATGGTCTTTTATGGACCTCCTGGGGTAGGTAAGACCACCGTCGCCCGAATTATCGCAGAGAATAGCGGTATGCGGCTGCACCGGCTCAACGGCACCTCTGCTTCGACCGCTGATATCCGTACGGTTATCGGAGAGATCGGTACCTTGATGGGGCAGGGCGGGATTCTGCTGTATCTCGATGAGATTCAATATCTCAACAAAAAACAACAGCAGAGTCTGCTGGAATGTATTGAGGATGGCAGCATCACCCTGATTGCATCCACAACTGAAAATCCTTATTTTTACGTCTATACCGCTCTGCTCTCTCGGTGTACGGTTTTTGAGTTTAAGCCGCTTACTGCAGAGGAGATTAAACAGGCGATCGAGCGTGCAAAGGGGATACTGGAGCAAGAGGATGGCTGCCGGATTGAGCTGGAACCCGAAGCATTTGATCTGATGGCAACTGCTTGTGGGGGCGATGTCCGCAAGGCAGTCGGCAGCCTGGAACTGCTTGCCGGCGCGGCAAAACCACAGGCAGGGGAGAAGCGAATCACCGTCGAAATGGTCGAACAGGTTGCTCAGCGCAGCAGCATGAGTTACGATCGGGACTCTGATAACCATTACGATACGATCTCGGCGTTACAAAAAAGTATCCGTGGTTCTGATCCAGACGCCGCCATCCACTACCTTGCCCGGCTGATGGAGGCAGGCGATCTGTTATCGGCATGTCGAAGGCTGCTGGTCATCGCGGCGGAGGACGTCGGCTTGGCCTATCCGCAGGCAATCCCGATCGTCAAAGCTTGTGTCGACAGCGCGTTGCAGCTTGGACTGCCGGAGGCGCAGTTGCCGCTTGCTGATGCGGTGATTCTGCTCGCAACCGCCCCCAAAAGCAATTCGGCCCACAACGCGATTCTCGCTGCACGGGAGGATCTGCGCCGCGGACGCAGCGGGCCGGTGCCCCGTCAGCTGCAAAATAAACATTATGACGGAGCGGACGCGAAGATCAAAGGGCAGAATTATCTCTATCCCCACGACTATCCCGACCATTGGGTCGCACAACAGTATCTGCCCGATCAACTGGTTGGCACGGTCTACTATGAATATGGTCCCAACAAGGTAGAACAGGCGGCGAGGGCTTACTGGGACCGGATCAAGCGGCGCGGATAATCCGTGCTGTCCAAAGGAGGAATCTTTGTGGAGGAGTCAAAAGGCTTGGTTTCCCGCAGGACCCGGTTGAGCTTTGGCCTTGGCTGTATCGGCCGTGACGCCGCATATACCCTTGTCAACAACTTTATTATGACCTATCTTACCCTTGCGGTGGGAATCAGCAACTGGCAGTTGGCTGGTGTCGGGGTTATTATGGTGATTGCCCGCATCTGGGATGCGATCAATGATCCGATGATGGGGACGATTGTTGACAATACCCGCTCCCGCTGGGGCAAGTTCAAACCCTACATCATTACTGGTGCGGTGCTCAACAGTATCTTTATCATCCTGCTTTTCTCCGATACCGCGCTCAGCGAACGGGCATTTCTCGTTGTCTTTGCCATCACTTATATTTTATGGGGTATGACCTATACGATGAACGACATCTCCTACTGGAGCATGCTGCCCAGCCTGACGGTCAACCCGCGGGAGCGGGAACGCGTTTCTTCGCTCGCCCGTATCGGTGCAAACATCGGTCTGTTTCTGGTCACCGCTGCGGTGCCGCTGATCACTCAGATGGGCCGGATGACTACCATGTATCGCGGTATCTCAATCGTCATTGCAGTACTTTTCATCGGTTGCCAGCTATTGGTCGTATTGGGAGTGCAGGAGCAGAAGACGGCGGTTACTGCGGCACAAAGCCATACCAGTCTGGGCGGCATGGTGAAGGTTATCCTCAAAAACGATCAGCTGCTCGCCATCATTATATGCATGCTGCTGTTCAACATCGGCTATTACACCACCACCGGTTTCGGTGTACAATTTTTTTATTTTGATTATGGGGTTTACGGAGGAATGGAGTTCACCATCTTCGCCCTTGCGATTGGGGTGGCACAGATTGTGACCCTTGCACTCTATCCGAAGATCTCCAAAAACCTCAACCGCCGTCAGCTGTTCACCCTCGCAATCCTGATGGTGGTTGTCGGCTATCTCTGCTTCATGTTGGTAGGCTATCTGCTGCCAATGAATATGGCGGTGCTCTGCGTCATCGGTCTCATCCTCTTTGCGGGACAAGCGATCATCCAGCTGCTCAACCTGGTCCTATTGGCTGATACCATCGAATATGGCCAATGGAAACTGGGGAGCCGTAATGAGAGTGTAATCTTCAGTCTCAATCCCTTCATTACAAAGTTGGCCAGCGCAATTCAGGCGGGCATCTTCGCTTTCACGCTGGCGATCTCCGGCCTAAATCAGTACTCCAATGAAATTAGCGCGCTGGAAAAGAGCACAACCCTGTCGTCTGAGCAGATTAAGCAGCAGGCAAACGAGCTGGTTGCCGCCATTCCTGACAGCGCGACATTGTTGCTGCGTGTTTCAATGATTGCGCTGCCGCTGCTCCTGATCGTCGTCAGCTATCTGGTCTATCGCAAATTCTATCGCATCGATGACGAGATGTATCATCGGATTATCCGGGATCTCGAGGCGCGCGCGAAGGGGGAACAATCCGAGTGATTGATAGTAACCAGATTGAGCAGCTTCTCAGTTCGTTGACGCTGGAAGAAAAGGCAAAGCTCTGCTGTGGCGCAACTTCCTGGACCACCGCAGGTCTGCCGGAAAAGGGGATTCCGTCAGTTCGAATGGCGGACGGGCCCACCGGCCTGCGAAAGGAGGACCCTGAGCACGCGAAGGAAAACGGCGGACCAAGTGTTAAGGCGACTTGCTTTCCAACCGAATCCACACTAGCTTGCTCTTGGGATCCTGCGTTAACCGAAGCCGTCGGTCAGGCGATCGGGGCTGAGTGCCGCGCACATGGGGTCACAACCCTGCTTGCACCGGGAGTAAATATCAAACGGAGTCCACTCTGCGGCCGAAATTTCGAGTATTATTCTGAAGATCCGCTGCTCGCAGGCACCCTCGCCTGCGGGATGATCAAGGGTTTGCGAAAGCAGGGAGTCGGTTGCAGTCTCAAGCATTTCGCTGCAAACAATCAAGAGACATTGCGGATGACGATTAGCAGCGAGTTGGATGAGCGCGCCATGCAGGAGCTTTATCTGCGGCCGTTTGAAATCGCAGTTCGCCAGGCTCGGCCAAGCACCGTCATGTGCTCTTATAACCGAGTTGGCGGGGTATATTCTTCTGAAAACAAAAAATTACTGACCGAAATCCTGCGCGAGCGCTGGGGATTTGACGGGATTGTGATGAGTGACTGGGGCGCGGTGAATGACCGTGTTGCCGGGATCCGTGCAGGTCTGGACCTTGAGATGCCTGCGAGCGGCGGGGTCAATGATGAGCGGATTATCAACGCTGTAAAGAATGGTAACCTTACAGATGAAGAGCTGGATCAGGTTGTTCGTCGATTGCTCCATTTTATCCTCACAGCGGCTGAGCACAACGAACCGGTCGCCTGTGATACGGCGGCGAGCCATCTGCTTGCGGTACGCGCGCTGGAATGTTCAGCAGTTCTTTTGAAAAACGAGGGCGTTCTGCCACTTGTTTCCGATAGAGCGGCACAAAAGGTCCTCTTTGTGGGGCAGATGGCACAGCAGCCCCGCTATCAGGGCGGTGGCAGTTCTATTGTGAATCCCATTAAGCTGAAAAGTCCACTCAAAGCTGCTGAGGAACAGGGAAGGGCGGTTCGTTTTTCACCGGGCTGGTCCGAGCATGCCGGCAGGCGCCAGCAAAAAAAGCTGCTCTGCCAAGCGGTACGGGATGCTGCGGACAGCGATGTGATCGTTCTTTTCCTCGGGCTGACGGACACATTTGAAAACGAGGGGAGAGATCGCACCCACCTCTCAATCCCAGAAGATCAAATCGCGCTGCTCGGCGCGCTGCATAATACCGGAAAATCGATCGTCGCGGTGCTCTCCGGCGGCAGCCCGGTGGAAACGCCTTGGATTGATCAGGTCGATGCTCTGCTATACCTGTCGCTGGGTGGAGAAGGGATTGGAGAAGCGGTCTGCCGGCTGCTATGGGGAGAGGTCAGTCCTGCCGGTAAATTGGCAGAAAGCTGGCCACTTCGGCTAGAAGACACCCCGTCTTATTATCACTTTCCGATGGGGCCACGATATGTTAGCTACAATGAAAGTATTTTTGTCGGATACCGCTATTACGATACTGCAAATAAGCCGGTTCAATTCCCATTTGGCTTCGGCCTTTCATATACCCGTTTTGATTATTCGGCATTAAAGGTCCCTGCGTCTTATGATGGAACAGGGGAATTGCCTCTGTCGTTTCAGGTGACGAATACCGGCTCTCGGGCAGGCACCGAGATTTGTGAGTGCTATCTGCATCGTCAAAATTCTGCTGCATTTCAACCTGAGCAGGAACTGGTTGGGTTTGCGCGTGTAACCTTGCAGCCTGGGGAAACCAAACAGGTCTGCTTACAGCTGCCGCGGCGGGCATTCAGCTTCTACTCCACTACTTCAAAGGATTTTGTGCTGGAAAACGGTGATTATGAGATCCGTGTCGGCCGCTCCAGTCGAGACCTGCCGCTAACTGCACAGTTGGCTGTAACCGGCCAGCCGGCGGTTGAGGTGAATGACGCACAGCGGGCGGACTCTTTCTATGGAAATGTTCAGGATAACCAGTTCCCCGACGAGGCATTTACCTCAATTTGTCCGTTGCCTAAAACAGAAAATCGTTCTGCAAAGCCGGGAGAATTTGATCTCACCACTCCACTAAGGGGTCTGTCTGTCCGCTGGCCGGGCCGGGTTTTGCGCCGGATTGCCTGCATGATTGCAAAGCGCTCGATTTGTTTTGCCGCCTCAAAGGAGCTCAACCGCGAACTGATCATTCGGATGGTGGATGAGCTGCCGCTGAAAAATGCGGTGTTGATGTCGGGAGGGATTCTCAGCTTTGAAGCTGCCGGCGCGCTGATTGATCTGTGTAACGGCAAGGGCAGCCTGCGTCAGCTGCTGCGCTGTTTACGGCGTGTTAAAACTTCCTAATAGACAAAAAATAGACAAAAAGAAAGAGCAGAGTGTAAAAGGTGTGCCAGCATAAGAAAACAACGGTTCTGCCGTAGAATTTTGGCGTATAAAGCACGCAGAGCGGCCCCCCAAGCCACCAAGGCTTGGGGGGGCCGCTCTTTGCACTTTCTCCATCCAAAATTCTGGGGCAGAACTGCATACACCGTAAAAAGGCCGATTTTGATGCGGGTGCAAGGAAAGGAACCCAATCCAACGCCGCAGGCGTTGGATACGGCACCCTCTGTGGTTGTCGAGGGGGCTTAACGCCGCAGCCGCGCAAAAGCGGCCTTTTTACGGCGTTGTTTTCTTATGCTGGCACACCTAACTCTGCTCTTTCTTTTATCTTTACTCGACGGTAACGCTTTTTGCAAGGTTGCGAGGCTTATCGACATCACAGCCACGCAGAACCGCCATATAATAGGCGAAGAGCTGCAGAGGAACAACCAGCAGCATCGGCATGAAGATCTCCTCATAAACCGGCAGCTTAACGACATGATCTGCAACATCGGCCGGTACTTCGGTGCCTTCTTTGCAGAAGAGGATAACCCGCGCGCCGCGGCTCTTGGTTTCTTTGACGTTGCTAAGTGTTTTTTCAAAGATTGCGTCCTGGGTTGCAAGCGCGACAACCGGGGTACCATCTACAATCAGGCTGATGGTGCCATGCTTGAGCTCTCCAGCAGCATAGGCCTCGGAATGAATGTAGCTGATCTCCTTGAGTTTGAGCGAACCTTCCAAACTCAACGCATAGTCAAACCCACGTCCGAGATAGAACAGATCCTCGCAGTTCATAAAGAGGGAAGCGAGGTACTTGATCCGCTCGGTATCAGCAAGCAGCTGTTCCAGCAGTTCAGGCAGCCGGATCAACTCTTTGACATAACGGCGCACCTCCGCTTCGGGCAGACTGCCGCGGGCGAGAGCCAGACGCAGCGTGAAGAGATAGAGCACCGCAAGCTGAACGCTATATGCCTTGGTGCTGGCAACCGCAATCTCGGGTCCGGCATAGGTGTAGAGCACATAATCGGCGGCACGGGCAATCGAGGAACCGACAACATTGACAATCGCCAGCGTTTTTGCTCCTTTCTGCTTTGCCAACTTCAGCGCGGCAAGGGTATCCAGCGTCTCACCGCTCTGGGAGACAATAATGACCAGATCTTTCTCGCTGACAATCGGGTCGCGATACCGAAACTCGGAGGCGATATCCACCTCGGTGGGAACCCGGGTCAGCCGCTCGATTGCCGTCTTGCCAACCATGCCGGCATGCATCGCGGTACCGCAGGCAACAATGTGGATTCGCTCAATTCCACGCAGCATCTCATCGGTCAGTTCGGGAATCCGCAGATTGGGCAGGCCATTCTCAAGACGGGAGTTGATGGTGCGGGACATGGCCTCCGGCTGCTCGTGGATCTCCTTCAGCATGAAGTGTGCATAGCCGCCTTTTTCTGCCGCCTCAACATCCCAATCCGCAGTCAGCCGCTCCTTTTCGATCGGCTTGCCGAACTCATTGAAAAAGCTAATCCCGTTCTCGTCAATCTGTGCAATCTCCCCTTCATCGAGGATGCTGTATTCCCGAGTATACTTAAGCAGCGCAGGAATGTCGGAAGCAAGGAAATTCTCCTCCTTGCCATAGCCAACAATCAGCGGGCTCTCCTTGCGCACAGCATAGATTCGGCCGGGAAAATCCTTGAACAAAATAGCCAGGCCGTAACTGCCGCGCACCTTCGAGAGGGTGGTCAGCAGGCTGGAGAGGGGATCACCATTATAGTAATAGTCCAGCAATTTGACCAACACCTCGGTATCGGTATCGCTGACAAACTCATAGCCGTTCTGAATCAAGAATTCCTTGAGAGACAGGTAGTTCTCGATAATGCCGTTATGCACCAGACTGATCCGCTCGCTCGAATGGGGATGGCTATTGATATCGGAAGGTGCACCGTGAGTAGCCCAGCGGGTGTGGCCAATACCACAGCAGGACGCAATCGGCCCCATCTCCTTGAGTTTTTCCTCCAATACCTTCAACCGGCCGGTCGCCTTGACTACCTTGATGTTGTTTTCCTCGACCAGCGCAACGCCGGCAGAATCGTATCCTCGATACTCCAGCTTGCTCAGACAGTCAATCAGGACTTCAGCGGCCTGACGGCGGCCCACATAACCAACAATACCACACATATTAAAAATTCTCCTTTTAGGCAAATAAAATCTGCGGTTAAAATAGAGTAGAAAACCGCAGCCGCGCAGCATCTGCTGCCGGTTTGGATGTTTTTGTGATTCACTTCCCTTAAAGCGCGTCTTTGTTGCGGCATTACTGCCGTTTTTTCAAACGCCTTCTCACGACCCAATGGGAAAGGGCCGACGGAGCATCCGCCGAATCTTTCGATGGAGTATCTCCCCGCCGATTGTCTTCAGGGGGAAACGCCCACAAACTCCGTACCTCGTCACCCATACCAAACATACAGCAGGGCCCGGCGCTTTTAACGACATACTAAGATCAAACCTCCCTTCAAAACGGTGCTTTCCTATCTGCCCTTGCCAAACAGCAATGGGCGCAGCCGGTAATGGTAGATCAAACGAACCCGAACCAGACACAGATCATATAAGATAAAAGCAAGATTGGCGGCAAGCAGCAAAACCAGAAGAAACCATCCAGCATATTTTGCAAACTCTTCGACAATCCCGCTGATAGGAAACACAAACAACAGCAGTCCATACATTGCAAAAACAGCAAGGTTAAACAGCGCCAGCTTTGCAAGCCAGCGCAGCGGGCGGCGGTGGATCCGATCAAGCATCTGTTTTACCATCGGATAATATCCGAGCAGGAAAACAAAAATCAGACTCATCTCGAGATCCGGCACCAATAAAAGCCCAAGAAAAGAAACGACTACCCAGGCCAGTAAACCGGTGCGAAGATTGTATTCCAGACCGATCGGCCAAAGCACAATGCCGGCGAGGGCAGGCGCAGTATAGGTTGCAAAGGGGAAAAGCCCCCCTAAAAAGAGCAGCGCAGTCGCCAGAGCAGCAAGGATTCCGCACAGGGCGATTTGGCGGGTCGAACGGCGCATCTCAGCAGCACCCTCCCCGGCCGAACCCACAACACAGATCCATGCACATCAGCGCGGTGCACATGTCACAGCAACTGCACCCATAGACATTCTGGGATGGCTGACCATAAGGACCGGTGGAGAAATTTCCTGCCGCATAGTTTTTCAGCCGGTGATAAGCTGCGGCATACTCCCGGTTTTGCGGGCTAAGCTGCGTCGCTTTTTCAAAATAGGGAAGAGCCTGATCCAGCCATCCCTTGTAATAGTAGGCGCTGCCGCACAGAAAGTTCCACTCTCCGCTGGTGTCCGGTTGCGGCCGGGCATTCAGCTGGCGCAGCGCTTCGTCGGCGTTGCCTTCATTGATCAGACGGCGAATTTCGGTATAGTTGAGCTCGTCGTTTCGGGGGCCGGTCCGCAGATTTGCCATCAGAAAATCAAATGCCTGATTTAGCTCCTCCATCCGCGCAGCGGAATCCGCCTCATGGCTCTGACTATACTCCTGTGCCAATCTTTTATAAGCCGAACGGATCTCCTCCTCGGTCGCACCGGGGCGAAGTCCCAAAATCTCATAGGGATCTCTCATTTGTTTTACTCCTTCTTTTACTTTTGGGGCATCCAATCCGGCTGATGCTCTCAGCCAGCCCCAGATAAAACAGATTGTCCAGCAGCGCTTGATTTTCCTTGGGCTGCAACTGCCTATAACTCTCAATCGCTTCACCGGCGCATAAATTGCAGAGCATCCGCGCCCGAGCCTGTGCATCCGAAAGAGCAAGGCCCTCTTGCACAAAGACGTTGTAACGATTTTTCTTTTGATCGTCAGCGAAATCCTCCGCTGCATCAAGATAATAAATCATCCGCCCCAACAACATCCCACAACGGTAGAGAATCGGTTGCTGGGTTTCTTCCGCAGCTGCCTGTGCAAACAGCGCACCCAGCATTCTGCCACTAGGGTCGGATGCCTGATCCGGCGTACGGCAACCGGATTTTTCCAGCTGTGTCTGAAGCTGCATTGCCTCGCAAAGCTGCTCATTTAATTCCGGTCTGCGGGCCGATGCTTTCCGATAGGATTTTTTCAAGAAAAGCGAAACCAGCCGCAGAAGTCCTTTTCGAAATGCCCCCTCGTCGAGGAGATCATCTTGTAGTTTGTGCCAGCCTAAAAGAATCAGAGCGTCCGCCGCAAACGCGATACCAGAAGTGGACTTGCAAATTGGGCGGCGCGCAAGCGGGTGGACGACACATCGCTCCTGTGCACATCCGGGCTGTGTTCCAGAAAGACCATCTGCCAATAGCGCAACCAGCACCAAATCATAGTTGAGCAGCATGCGTCCGGCAAAACCGTATTCCCGATCAAGTTCCTTGCACAGTCCGCAGTATGCACTTTTATAAAACTGATATTCTCGAACCTTTAGTTCACCGATAGAGGGGGTGATATAACCGAACACGCAAAAAACCTCCCTTTACCAGCTATACAGTAATACTATACAACATTTATGCCATTTTTACAAATAGCAAAATTGAAAACCACCTTCTTACAGGAAAATGGAGGTTGCGCTCGATTGCGGAAAAATTTATACTATGAATATGTGTGAGATCCATGATATTTTCCAAGAGAAGAGGTTTGAGCGATGATCAGCGAAATTCAATTTTATCTGCTGCTGGCCCTGAGTGGGCTGGCTGCGATTTTTAGTATCTTGCAGCTTTTCCGTAAAGGGGGTGTCTCGCGGTCCGATCTGGAGTCTATGCGACATGAGATGGCGGAGGAATTGCGGGCAACCCGGAGCGAGATGGCCGGGTCGCTCAACGGCTCCCTAAAAAACTACGGCGAGGTACAGGCAACAACTCTGCGTCAGATCGCTGAGATGCAGGACAAGCGGCTGCAGGGGTTGGATGAGCGCTTCAAGGAGCTCTCGTTACAAACTGAACTTAAACTGGACAATGTCCGCCGCACGATGGAAACCCGGATCTCTGCATTACAGGAGGACAATGGCAAACGTCTGGAGCAGATGCGCCAGACCGTCGATGAAAAGCTGCAAAAAACTCTTGAAGACAAGCTTTCCAAGAGCTTCGGCCTTGTCAATGAGCGGTTGGAGCAGGTCTACAAGGGATTGGGAGAGATGCAAAACCTTGCCGTTGGGGTCGGCGATCTCAAGAAGGTCCTCTCTAATGTCAAGACGCGGGGCATTCTCGGTGAGATCCAGCTGGGGGCGATCCTTAAGGAAATTCTGACCCCCGACCAATACGATGAGAACGTCGCAACCCGTAAGGGATCCAGTGAGCGTGTGGAGTTTGCCGTCAAGCTCCCCGCCGGCGGTGATGGCGGTGATTTCATTTACCTGCCGATCGATGCAAAGTTCCCCGCTGACAGCTACGCTGATCTGATGGATGCTTACGACAGCGGAGACGCCGCCCGGGTAGAAGCCGCCGGAAAAGTACTTGAAAACCGGATCCGCAGCGAGGCAAAAGATATCCGGGACAAGTATGTTCATCTGCCTGAGACTACGGAGTTCGGCATCCTGTTCCTGCCGGTAGAGGGGCTGTATGCGGAAGTCGTTCGCAGGGGATTGGTTGAGCGATTGCAGAACGACTACAAGGTGAACATCGCGGGCCCGACGACGATGGCCGCGTTGCTCAACAGCCTCCAGATGGGTTTTCGCACCCTTGCAATTCAAAAGCGTTCCAGCGAAGTTTGGGATGTACTCAGCGGCGTTAAATCCGAATTTGAAACCTTCGGCCGCGCGCTTGCTCAAACCCAAAACCGACTTCATCAGGCATCCGACGAACTGGAAAACCTCGTTGGGGTCCGTACCCGACAAATCCAACGCAAGTTGAAAAAGGTTTCCAGTCTGCCGCAGGAAGGGGAGAATTCGCAGAATACTAATTCGGATTTGTTATCCGAATAAAGGGAGCACTTGACTTTTCTTTCCTCATTATGGTATTCTAAAAAAGCGGTCTTTATTGGCCGACTTTTGCGGAAGTGCTGGAACTGGCAGACAGGCACGTTTGAGGTGCGTGTGTCTATGACGTGTGGGTTCAAGTCCCATCTTCCGCACCAATCGGAGCAAGCGGTTATCGCTTGCTCCGATTTTTTATTAAATTATTATCAACAAACAGAAAGGAGCAGTAGTCCCGATGAATAGAGGAACCTACCAAAAAATCGAAGAGTATATGTTGCAGATGATGAAAGACTCTGCACATGATTCTTTGCACATTTATAGGGTTTTGTATCAGGCGTTAGCTATTGCGGAATCGTATAGCGAAATAAACAGAGATGTTTTGATTGCAAGCTGTTTGCTTCATGATATCGGCCGGACTGCTCAATTTAGGGATCCGTCATTGTGTCACGCGGTTGAAGGCGGTAAAATGGCCTATTGTTTTATGAAAAAACTGGGCTGGGAAGAAAAACTGTGTGTTCATATTCAAGACTGTATTACAACCCACCGGTTCCGAACCGACAACCAGCCCAAAACGCTCGAGGCAAAAATTCTTTTTGATGCCGATAAGTTGGACATCACCGGTGCACTTGGCATTGCCCGTTCCTTGGTTTATGAGGGCGAAATCGGAGAACCGTTGTATACGACAGATGAAAACGGCCGAATTCAGGACGGAAGAAGCTCCAGGGAGCCGGACTCCTTCTTAAAAGAATACCATTTCAAACTTATCAGGTGCTATGACACCTTTTATACAAAAGAGGCAAAACTGATTGCCCAAAAAAGAAAAAAGCTCACAGAGGCCTTTTACAACGAGCTGATGGAGGAAATCAGTCTCCCCGATGTTGGCGGCTTGCTGAAACTGATTCCATAAATTCTGCGGTAGTGATTTCCATGAAATCACTACCGTTTTTATTTGGTTCTATTGTCGGACAGGTTCCCATATATTTTTGGCTAAGGGGGCTTGTCTTATGGCAAAACATTTTTTAGAGGCAGTACAACAGTTGCCAGACTTTCTCTGCGGGCCGTTACTCGGACTAGATCCGGCTTTTGCGAAAACTGTAACCGAGATTCGTCTGCGTAGCGGCCGTCCGGTCTCGCTTACCGCAGGGGGCAAAAACTTTTTTCTTCTTCGTCGCAGTCGCGTCTCCACTCAGCTGGAATCCGGGGCACTACTGCTGACTCACCCGCAGCTGAACGAGTGTTTTATGGCTTTGTGCCGATATTCGATACATAGCTATGAGCAGGAGATCTGCCAGGGGTTCTTTACCATTTCGGGTGGCCACAGAGTGGGAATCTGCGGTACAGCTGTACAGGGAGAAGGGGAGACGGTGCGGCAGATTAAGAGCCCCAGTTCCCTCTGTATCCGCATTGCACGAGTTGATGCAATGATCTCCGATGAACGAATTGACACATTGGTGCGGGAAATTTCCTCCGGTATTTTATTGGCTGGCCCCCCTGGAAGCGGCAAGACCACTCTGCTGCGTGAATCTTCGCGTCGGCTTTCTGATGCCGGGGTTCGGGTCTCAATTGTGGATGAGCGGCGCGAGTTGTGGCCCACGACCGAATACGGGTTTACCGATCCGCCGCCCGTCAACTGCGATGTACTATCAGGCTATCCCAAACATCTTGGAATTCTGCTGTCTCTGCGAAGTCTTTCCCCTCAGGCAATTCTCTGCGATGAGGTTGGAGGAGAAGAAGATGCCCGCGCGATCGCGGCGGGCGCCAACTCCGGGGTCGGCATGATGGTTACCGTTCACGCCTGTACCCCAGAGCAGTTAATACGCCGTCCACAAACGAAGATGCTGCTACAAACCGGTGCTTTTTCTAAAGCGGTTTTTCTTTCATCAAAAGATGGCCCGGGAAAGGTGGGCGAAATTCTTGATCTTGACCCTCTTCTTTAAGATTTTCGGGGCATTGGTCGTCATCTGCTGTGGTTGGTCTTTGGGAAATAGCGCTGCCGGTAAGCTGCGTTGCCAGCGTGTTTTTTGGGAGGACCTGATCACACTATGCGAACTATTGGAAAATAACGCTCTTTACCTGCGCCGCCCACTACCGGATTTTTTTGTACAGGAAATCACAAGTTACAATTTTTCAGTTCTGTCTTTTCCGCCGGGTGCAGATAAGAATTTCAGCGTCTGGCGTAAAACGGCCTGGATCCAGATCGTACGTCAGAGCAATCTGGAACATGCATCACTAGATAGGGTGCGAAGCTTTTGGGATTCGCTTGGTACTGGAGGCGCTGAGGAAGAGGCTGAGCGAATCCGCTACTACCACGCCTCTTTTGTACAGGCGAGGACGGATGCAAAAAACAAGGAGGACGGGTCGGTACGCGTCTATCGCAGTCTGGGCATCTGCGGCGGGATGGTCGCCGCTTTGCTGTTATTATAAATCGCCTGTTCAGGAAAGGAAACGATATGGACATTGATTTTGTATTCAAGATCGCAGCCATTGGGATTATCGTCGCAGTACTCAACCAGGTACTGATTCGTTCGGGCCGAGAGGAACAGGCGATGATGACCACATTGGCAGGGTTAATTGTGGTGCTGATGATGATTGTGGGGCAGATCAGCGAGTTATTCAGCACCATCAAATATCTATTTAATTTGTAATGGAAGAAATTCTTAAGGTCGCTGCGCTTGCAATTGTGGCTGCGGTAGCTGTCAGCGTTCTCAATCAATACCAAAAGGCCTACGCTGTTTTGGTCACAGCAGCAATCTGCTGTCTATTTCTGCTTTATGCCGCAAAGACGATCGCCCCGCTCGTTTCCAGCCTGAGCAGATTATCCGAGATTTATAGCGCCGCAGATTTTGGCCCGGTGGTCCGGGCGGTGGGAATTGCCGTCGTCATACAGGGCGCGGCCGACATCTGTGAGGACGCGGGTCACAAGGCGATTGCGGGCAGAGTGATTCTGCTCGGAAAGATCGCAATTATCGCCGCAACCATCCCGCTATTTAACAGTATGATCAGTATCCTCGCTGAGTTGATGCGCTGAGAAAGGGGCATCAGGATGAAAAAATGGTTTTCGATCTTCTTGCTGCTCTCTTTTTTTATCCTTCCGGTTTGCGCCGCGCAGGATTACTCAGTACAGGAAGTTAACCTTCCTTCCCAAACTCAGGATTTTCTGGATCAGTACGGAGACGGCGCACAGCAGCTGGAGGATCTGACTCTGCAAGGATTATGGGACAGTCTTGTACAAACGGTGTCAAATCAGCTTTCCCGACCCATGCGAATGGTTTATCAACTGACTGCAATCCTGGTGCTTGCCGCTCTCGTAAAGGCCTTTTGTACCGATTGGTCCGATCAACAGATCGAAAAGATCATCGAGATGGTTGTCATCCTTGCAGCTTTCCTCTTTGCCTGCAAACCATTGTTGGAACTGCTTGTCGACGTGGGCGAATCAATCGCTGAGTGCAAGACATTTCTCTACACCTTTATTCCGGTCTTTGCCGGGGTGATGGCAAGCTGTGGTCAGCCCGCAGCAAGTGCAGTCTACACCGGATTTTTTCTCTCAGCCGTAACGGCCTTTGCTTCGCTCATCGCGGGGATTTTACTTCCCTTTCTCAAAATCTATATGGCGCTGAATATTGCGGGCGGCCTTTCGACAACGGCGGATCTGAGCGGCCTTGCAAAGTTGATTGCCAAATTTATCAAATGGGGGCTTGGGTTGGTTGCAACCATCTTCGGGGCAGTAATCGGACTGCAAAGCCTGCTCGCCGGCGCGGCGGACAGCGTCGCGCTGAAAACCGGCAAATTTTTAATTGGCAGCGGCGTTCCGGTGATTGGCAGCGCAGTTTCGGATGCAATCGGCACCGTCTATGCTGGACTCAAGGTGGTTAAGGGAACCGCCGGCGCAGCTGGAATCGTCGCAATTGTCGCCCTTTTCGCTCCAATTTTAATTCGATGCTTTATCTATCTGCTGGCGCTCAATCTGGCATCCGCCGCAGCTGTGGTTACCGGCAATAGCCGGGCAGGGAATGTATTCCGCGGATTTTGTGAATGTCTTGAACTTTACATTTCGATTCTGGTCTTTTTTGCGGTGATGACCATCCTATCTACTGCTTTGATGATCTCGCTTGGGACTGGATAACAGAAAGGAGAAACAACGATGCAGTTGCTGCGGCAATGGACAATGGTGCTCTGTGTTGCGGCGATCACAACCTCCATTTTGCAGAGCGTTCTGCCTGAAAAGGGATCCTATGCTGTCATAAAGCTGGTACTGGGACTATATATTTTAGTAACCCTTCTCTCACCGGTCAAAGAGTTTTCTGCGGCTGAACTGCAACTCGACTTTACAGTCAGCAGCCCTCAGATCATCGAACCGGACGTTACCGGAGCAGTTTTGCAACAGGCACAAATCACGCTGGAGGAGCAACTGAATGAAGCGCTTTCCGCTGCTGGGACCCCCGCAGAGCAGATAACGGTTTTGTTGCAGCTGGACGAGGAGGGAGCCGTCACGGTACAAAGTGTCGCGGTCATTAGTAAAGCCGATGAAGCGTCCGTGAGAAAAACAGTAGAAATCGCACTAGGATGTGAGACAAATATCATTGTCTCATCTCCCGAATAGGATGGATGAAAGATGGAATTGAAAAAGCTTTGGGAGACACAAAAAGAGTTTTTTGCCGCAAAGCGTGGTCGAGGGCTTCTCCTGCTTCTGGGAATAGCCGGAATTTTGCTGATCTTCCTGTCTGAACTGATTCCCGGTCAGGAACAGAAGGCTGCCGTTTCAGCGACCGAAGACCTTGAAGTCTATGTCGAAAAACTGGAAGGACGACTGCTTGAGACGGTTGCCTTGGTGGAAGGCGTCGGGGAAGTCAAGATTATGTTGACGCTGGAAAGCGGTGTGGAGACTGTCTATGCTTCAACTGAAAAGAACACCCAATCCAGCACCGGCACTACTTCCGGATCGGATGTCAGCAATCAGAGCAGCTATGAAAATGAAGTCGTACTGGTGGACGATGGCTCCGGCAGGCAGGCGCTCGTGCAGACCGCTTTGGAACCGGAGATCAAGGGGGTTGCCGTTGTATGTCAAGGCGGCGACGACATCGCCGTAATCAAACGGGTAACCGATGTGGTCTCGGTTGTGCTCGGGATACCGACCAGCCGCATCTGTGTGACAAAAATGATGTAACGGAGGAAATATGCTATGAAACGTATGCTCACCCGAAAGAAACTCACACTTTTGAGTCTGGTGGTCGCCCTGGGAGTCGCGGTCTATCTGAACTGGGAGTACGCGAAGACCGGCGCATCTGCCTATGGTTTGACGGTAGATGGTGAGGCACAGAGCACAGTACAAACCGCGGCTGAAGTTGAAGAGGTCTCGCTTAATGGAGAGGAGCAGCCGACCGCGGACAAAAACTATGGGGAAGCCCAGCTTGTTTCTCTCTCAAGCGAAGAGGTATCCAAGTATTTTGACGAAGCGCGGCTGAATCGAACCAAAACCAGAGACGAAGCGTTGGACACCCTGCAAAAATCTCTTAAAAATGCAAAACTTTCGGATACCGAGAAAAAGGAACTGACCGATCAGCTCTCCGCCGTCATCACCAGCATTGCCGCAGAAGGTGAAATCGAGAGCATGGTGAAGGCAAAAGGCTTTATTGACTGCGTGGCTTTTCTGGATGGGGATAAGGCCAACATCACGGTAAAGACTAAGAACGACGAATTGACCAAGAGCGAAGTCGCCCAGATCCGAGATATTGTGATGGAAAACTCTGAAATTTCCGCACAAAATATCACCATTGTGGAGGTCAAATAGCTGTTTTGGAATTGTTGCACCAAGCAGAAAATAATGGTATAATTGATTCATTCAGAACCGTGGACAAAACTTTGTCCCGTTCTTTTCAATCAAAGCAAAACCGGCAATCGGCGCTATGCCGCCGCGTCGGTGAGAAGGAGTGATTTTCATGGAAGTGAAAAATTCCGATAACATTGGCGGCAGCCTTCAGATTTCCACCGACGTCATCGCAAAGATCGCCCGGCTCGCGGCGCTTGAGATTGAGGGAGTCAAATCGGTATCCTGCGGCAATTCTCCGGTCAAAGGATTTTTCGCTAAGGTCAATATTCATAAGCCGGTAGAAGTGGAGCTGACCGATGAAGTGGCCCAGATTACGGTCAATGTTATGATGCGATACGGATACCGCATCCCCTCGGTCTGCGAAGCATTGCAGAAGAGCGTGAAGGCCTCGGTTCAAAATATGACCGGCATCACCGTTTCCAAGGTGAATGTGGTAGTTACTGGGGTTGCGATGACCTCTGCGATTGAAGAGGAAAAATCGGAACAATAAAATCAAATGGCCTTTTGGCCGTTTTGCGACCCGGTCCGTTTTTCAGCGGTCCGGGTCACCGCGTTTTCTGCTTCCCGTTTTTGGGAAGCAAAGTCTGTATAAAAGGGGTATTTCATGAAACGACGCACGGCCCGTGAAAATGCATTTATTGCGGCTTTTGAAGAATCTTTCCGGCCAGGGAGCATGCTTGAGATCATTGACTATTCCAGACAACTGGAAGAGCAGGCGGTGGACTCCTTCGGTGAAGAACTGCTGACCAATCTTGTCCTGCACCGCAAGGAGGCAGACGAGATGATTGAGCCCAATCTCAAAAACTGGAAGCTAAACCGGTTGCCGCGGGTGAGCAGGATTGCGCTGGAACTGGCGGTGACCGAGATGTTTTTCGGTTCCAAGGAAGATATGGACAGCGTTATCATCAATGAGACGGTAGAACTGGTCAAAAAGTTCGGCGGTGAGGAGGATTACCAGTTTGTCAATGGGGTCCTTGGCACCCTTTCGCGTTCCCGCACCCCCGAACAGGAGCAGAACCCGGAGGCAGAGAGCTGATGTACAGCCTCGGGATTGACACCAGTAACTATGCAACCTCTCTGGCAGTTTATGATACAGAAGGCCAAACCTCGCCGGTGATGCTCAAACGCTTTTTACCGGTGCGTGCCGGCGCGCTCGGGCTGCGACAGAGTGACGCCGTATTTCACCATACCGCCGCGTTGCCCGAATTATTTGAAGAATTGAAGAAAAAGACCAATCTCAAAGAGCTTTCTGCCGTTGGCGTGTCGGTCAAGCCGCGCCCGGTGGAGGGCTCTTATATGCCTTGTTTTCTGGTTGGTCGTGCCGCAGCCTGTGCCATCGGCGCAGCAGCGGGGATTCCTGTGATTGAGACGAGCCACCAGCAAGGGCATATTGCCGCTGCGCTGTATGCCGCCGGCGGAGATCTGTACGATAGGCAGGCGCTGGTTTTTCATATTTCCGGCGGGACAACCGAATTGCTTTTGGTCGATCATCTGAAGGTGCTGTCTACCGTAGGACAATCAACGGATCTGTATGCCGGCCAGGCGGTGGATCGGCTTGGGGTCCGGCTTGGCTTTTCCTTTCCGGCCGGTGCCGAACTGAGCGCTCTGGCCGCACGGTGCGCCGAGACGCCGAACCCTAAGGTGAGCGTTAAAGGGGCAAACTGTAGCTTGTCTGGTCTGCAGAATCAATGCGAACATCTGCTCGACGAGGGCAGGGCGCCGGAATACGTTGCGAAATACTGTCTGCTCGCTGTCGGAAAAACGGTACTGCGGATGCTCGCAGCTGCGCGAGAACAGTATCCGGGAATTCCCTGTGTTTGTGCTGGCGGTGTGATGAGCAGCGAGATCATTCGCAATCAGGTCACCAGCCAGATGCCGGATGTCCGATTTGTACCAGGGGCATTTTCTTCAGATAATGCGATTGGCACCGCGATCATTGCGTCGCGGGAGATGGAGGCGAAACATGGCTAATGTTATCACGGTCACCGCGCTCAACCGGTATGTCAAATCCCTGCTTGAGAGCGACGCCGTTCTCACGGATCTCGCAATTCGCGGCGAGATTCAAAACTTTATCCATCATCGCAGCGGCCACTTCTACTTTTCCCTCAAGGATGAGAATTGTTCCGTTAAGGCGGTAATGTTCCGCAGCAACGCCAGCCGGCTGAGCTTTGAACCTGAAAATGGGATGCGGGTGGTTGTCCGATGCCGCATCAGCCTGTATGAGCGGGACGGCGCGTTTCAAATTTATGTGGATGAACTTTTTCCAGACGGTATCGGTGCGGCACAGATGGCCTTTGAACAGCTGAAAGCCAAGCTGGAAAAAGAGGGCCTTTTTTCGGCTGCTGCCAAGAAGAAGCTGCCCAGCTTTCCGCAATGGATCGGTCTTGTGACCTCCAAGAGTGGTGCGGCGCTGCACGACATTCTTTCGGTGGCTTCTCGTCGCTGGCCGAACGCGCAATTTCTCCTTGCCCATGCGGGTGTACAGGGGAGAGAGGCGGAGGATGAACTGGTTCGCGCCCTGCATCTGCTCGAGTTGGATGGCCGGTCAGACGTGATCATTATCGCCCGCGGTGGAGGCTCGCGCGAGGATCTCTGGGTTTTTAACGGAGAGACGCTAGCACGTGCCGTCTACGCCTGTAAGATCCCCGTCGTCAGCGCGGTCGGTCATGAGATTGACTACACCATCCTTGACTTTGTCGCCGACCTGCGGGCGGCAACACCGACGGCAGCCGCCGAACTTGTGTTGCCCGACCGGCAGGCACTTAGTGTACAGCTCGACGAAATTTGCGAAAAAATCCGTGTTGCGTTGTTGCGCCGGCGCAAGATGTGGTATACTGAATATAATGAATTATTATGCCATCCTGCCTTTTCCCGTGTTCGTCGGAACTTAGAGGGAAAACAGAGGGAACTCGCGCTGACAGGGGATCGGTTATCTGATCAGGCGCATCGTTTGCTCCACGCCCGTCAAGACGCGCTTGCACAAGCGGCGGCGTTGTTGGATTCATTGAGCCCGTATAAAACGCTCTCCCGCGGTTACTGTATCGCGCGCCAAGGAAAGAAAACCATACGCAGCGGCGAGGAGCTGACGGCAGGCGACCAGTTAGAGCTGCTATTTTTGGATGCGCGGGCGATATGTCGGGTCGAGGAGCTGAAAAAGAGGAGATTTTCCGATGAAGAAAAAACAGAATTTTGAGGAAATGCTCGCTGAACTGAACGCGATTGTGGACAAGCTATCTGACGAGGAAACGCCGCTGGAGGACTCGCTGAATCTTTATGCACAGGCGGCGGAGAAGATCGCTGCCTGCCGCACCGTACTTGCAAATGCGGAGTTGCGGATCGAGGAGATTGAACAGACGATGGCACAAAATGCGGAAGGCGGTCAGAATGAAGAATAACTATAACAAAACCTATGAGTCCTATGTAAAAAGATTGGAAGAACGGCTCGAAGTGGAGTGCAAGCTGCGCTTTGCAGCCAATTCTTCGGTCGGTAAGGCCGCCCATTACAGTCTGATGGCTGGAGGAAAACGGGTTCGCGGCGTTCTGGTACTTGCCTTTTGCGACCTTCTGGGGGGCAATTCTGAAGCAGCCGAAGGTTTTGGCGCAGCAATCGAGATGCTGCACTGTTATTCGTTAATCCATGACGATCTGCCCTGTATGGATAATGCAGATACCCGGCGCGGCAAGCCCTCCTGTCACAAAAAGTTCTCCGAGGCAACCGCCCTGCTCGCCGGAGACGCATTGCTAACCGCGGCATTTGAGGTTTTGGCATGCAGCGCGATATCGGCCGATCAGCAGGCAGAAGCCTGCCGCTGTCTTGCCTGTGCCGCAGGCGGTCGAGGAATGGTCTATGGGCAGGAATTGGATCTCGCCTTTGAGCACAAGCAGCCGACGGAAGAGGATCTGGTTCGGATCCACAACCACAAGACTGGCGATTTAATCCATGCAGCCGGCCTCCTTGGGGTCAATTCGGCTGTACACACCCCGAAGGATCTGGCCGAAGCCTCAGCCTATACCCGGGCAATCGGGCTGGTCTTTCAGATCGTCGATGACGTTCTCGACTGCACCGCCTCCCAAGAGGAACTTGGAAAACCCACCGGCAGCGATGCGGCTGCCGGCAAACTGACCTTTGCAACGATCCACGGTGTTGATGCGGCGATGGAGCGCGCCGAGCGCTTAACTGAAGAAGCCTGTCAGCGGTTGAGTTTGGCCTATGGCGAAAAGGCGGATTTTCTTGTAACCTTCGCGCGCTCGCTTGTTGTCCGAAAAAAATAACGGAGGGGAGCTTTTATGGAAAGAGCAATGTCCTTTCTGAATGGAAACTACCTGCTCTTCGTTGCTCTGATTTCCTGGCTCGCCGCGCAGGTTTGCAAAACCATTCTTGATTTTATTCTCACCGGCAGTTTGGACCTTGAGCGGATGTTTGGGGCGGGTGGAATGCCCAGCGCGCACTCTGCGCTGGTCTGTTCGCTGACCATCGCCTGTGCGCGAAAGTTTGGCGTTTCTTCGCCATTTTTTGCCTTTGCCTTTGTTCTCGCCGCGATCGTGATGTACGACGCGATGGGGGTACGGCGCGCAGCGGGGGAGCAGGCCAAGGTTCTCAATCGCATTGTAGACGATTGGATGAGCGATGAAGAGGACGAGGAGAACGCGTTGCGGCAGAATGGCAAACGACTGAAAGAAAAGGTGGGACATACGCCGCTTGAGGTGCTGAGCGGAGCGTTGCTCGGCATCCTCTTGGCAATGATTTTTCCCGTTACATGATAGGAGCTGAAGGACGTGCAGACAATTCTGAACAGGGTTCTTTCCGGTCAGATCCGGCTCAAGGACCTTCCGGTGCAGCAGCTTGAGCCGCTGTGCGCCGAGATCCGGGATTTTTTGATCTGCCATGTTGCAAAAACAGGAGGGCATTTATCCTCCAATCTCGGTACAGTTGAGTTGACCGTCGCGTTGCACCGGGTGTTTCAGACCCCGACCGACGCCTTTGTTTTTGATGTGGGACATCAGTGCTATACCCACAAAATTTTGACCGGCCGTGCCAATCGATTCGATACCCTCCGGCAGGAAGGGGGACTCTCCGGTTTTCCCAACCGTTCCGAGAGCAAACATGATGCCTTTATTGCCGGTCACGGCAATACCGCTTTATCTGCTGCAATCGGTATTGCCCGGGCAAAGAAGCTCAAGGGCGAAGCCGGAAAGGTAATCGCGATTATCGGCGACGGCGCATTTACCGGCGGCATGGTCTATGAGGGAATGAATAATATTGATACGCTTGACAACCTGATCGTCATCCTAAATGACAATAAAATGTCGATTTCCAAAAATGTCGGTTCGGTTGCCCGGTATCTCACCATATTACGCACCAGCGCTTCCTATCACAACGCTAAACAGCGTACGGAACTCTTTCTGGACAAAACTCCATTTATCGGCCGCTATATCAAAGATGCATTGAGTTATTCCAAGTCGGTATTGCGGCGCACCATCTACAACTCGACCTTTTTTGAGGAAATGGGCTTTTCTTATTTGGGGCCGCTGGACGGACACGATCTGGAAAGCTTGATTGCCGCTTTTTCTAGTGTTGGCGAGTACGATGGGCCGCTTTTTATTCATGTTGAGACTGTGAAGGGAAAAGGCTTTATCCCTGCGGAAAAGAATCCAGGAGCTTTTCACGGTGTCGGTACCTTTGATACCAATAAACTTCCCGACCCGGATGAGCCGATGAGCGATTCCTTTTCCGAGGTTATGGGAAAAACCCTTGCTGAATTTGCACGGCAAGACCGCCGGATCTGTGCCATCACAGCTGCAATGAAGTATGCGACCGGCCTGCATCACTTTGCCAAACAATACCGCAGCCGCTTTTTTGATGTTGGGATGGCCGAGCAGCATGCGGTGACCTTTTCCGCAGGTCTGGCGGTGGAGGGGCTGCGTCCGGTGGTCGCACTCTACTCGACCTTCTTTCAGCGCAGCTATGACCAGTTTATCCACGACGTTAATCTCCAACGAGCCGATGTTCTCTTTGCGATTGACCGCGCCGGACTGGTTCCGGGGGATGGTGAAACCCACCAGGGTATCTATGATGTCGCTTTTTTGAGCCAGTTTGACCAGATGCAGCTTTATGCACCTTGCAACTATGCCGAGTTGCGGTATTGGATGCTGCAGCTGCTGGCTCGCGATTCTGTCGGTCCACGGGCGATCCGGTATCCAAGAGGTGCGGAAAGTGCCGCTCTGCACGACCTGTCCTGTACCGGCGCGCCGTTTGATCTGTTCCGCGCTGTCTCTGCCGCTCGGATTGCGCTGGTAGTCTACGGCGCGCTTACCGAAGAGGCGCTTACCGCACAACAACTGCTCAAACAACAGGGAATTGCAGTCGACCTGTATAAAGTCACTCGTCTCCATCCGCTGCCGGATGGGTTATTATCGAACCTTCAGGGATACGAGAAGGTTTTTTCCTTTGAAGACGCGGTCGCCGCAAGTTCTTTTTGTGCTCATCTCGGGCTGGCACTTCAGCAGACCGATTTCAAGGGAATCTACCGTTTCAAGGGTCTTCCCACAAATTGTATCGATCACGCATCTGTCCCGCAGCTGAGAAAGCAGCATGGGCTGGATGCCGTAAGCATTGCAAACTGGATAAAGGATGATGAAACTCTTGGGTAAACGATTGGATCTCTATCTCACCGAACAGGGAATGGTGCAGAGCCGAGAGCGGGCAAAAGCTTTGATTATGGAAGGCCTTGTCTACATCAATGGGGAAAAGGCCGACAAGGCCGGTATCAATGTTCCCGAGGGGGCCCAGGTTGAACTGCGGGGCAATGATCTGAAGTATGTCAGCCGGGGCGGTCTCAAGCTGGAAAAGGCGTTCGCCGCTTTTCCGCTCTCGCTTGAGGGAAAAATCTGTATGGACATTGGCGCTTCAACCGGTGGATTCACCGACTGCATGCTCCAAAACGGCGCGGTTAAAGTTTACTGCGTAGACGTCGGATACGGCCAGTTGGCCTGGAAGCTGCGGTGTGATGAGCGGGTAGTCAATCTCGAACGCACCAATGTTCGGTATCTCACCGCCGAGCAGGTACCTGATCCGATTGAATTTTTTAGTGTTGACGTTTCCTTTATCTCCCTTAAGCACATTTTTCCTGTCGCAGCACAGCTTACCTCTGACGATGCTGCCGGGGTCTGTCTCGTCAAGCCTCAGTTTGAAGCGGGCAGGGAAAAGGTCGGCAAGAAAGGGGTAGTCCGGGAACCCGAAACACATCGTGAGGTCATCCACAACGCGATTGATTATGCGCTGCAGTCCGGCTTTTCTCCCGCGGCACTTTCCTTTTCTCCTATCAAGGGGCCGGAGGGGAATATCGAATTTTTGCTCTATGTCACTAAACAACCGCAGCCGCAGGTTACCGAAGAGCGGATCCAAGAGGTGGTGGAGCAAGCACATCTCGCACTTTCAGGGGGAAAGTAAATGAAGATTCTGCTTGTTGTCAATACCTCTAAAGAAGAAGCCTGTCGCTGTGCGGATCGCGCCAATCAGGTTCTTTCTCAAAGCGGTGCCATCTGCATTCGATGTGCAGCCGATACATTAGCCCATCAAGTTGCCGCCATACAGGACTGTGATATCGTTGTAACCGTCGGCGGAGACGGAACCCTGCTGCATGCTGCGGCCTGGGCCGCGCGGTGGGACAAACCGGTTCTCGGCGTCAATGTCGGTCGGGTTGGTTTTCTTGCCACCGTAGAGGAAACTGAACTTGAACAGCTTGCACGGCTTGCAAAGGGTTCGTATGTGCTGGATCGACGACTGATGTTGCACGCCCAGATCTCGGGAGAACACGCCTATCAAAACGATGCGTTAAATGATGTTGTGATCTCAAAGGGAATTGGTGCCAATACAATCCGGTTCGAGGTTTACTGCGACGACATTCTGGTCAACAGCTATCGTGGCGACGGTGTTATTCTTGCTACCCCCACCGGATCTACCGCTTATTCCTTGTCTGCCGGCGGACCGATTCTCGATGCAGAAATCCGTGGAATTTTAGTCACGCCAATCTGCGCGCATAGCCTGAATACACCGCCAATGGTTTTTTCAGCGGATCGAAATATCCGAATTGTAACTTCGGAATACGGCACAGTTGGGGGTGCTTATCTCTCCGCTGACGGCCGGGATTCGATCGCGTTAAGCCCGAAGGATGAGATTCAGATTGGCGTTTCAACAAAAAGTCTTTCTCTGGTCAGCTTTTGCAGGGCAGACCAATTCCAGGCTATCGATAAAAAACTGAAGGGGAGATGATCTGCCATGAAAAACCAGCGCCATCAAAAAATTCTGGAACTAATCAACAGCTATCCCATTGAAAAGCAGGAGGATCTGCTCGATAAACTGCGGGATGCGGGATTTCAGGTAACACAGGCGACCGTTTCCCGCGATATTCGCCAGCTGCGCTTGGTGAAGGCAGCAACCGGAGACGGGCATTATCGATATACTACCTCTGCATCACAGGGGGCCAGCGGCGACCGCCCCAGCCGTTTTGAGATGATTTTCAGCGAAAGCGTTCTCTCGGTCGATAGTGCAGGGCATATTGTCATGGTTTCCTGTCATAGTGGAATGGCAAATGCCGCATGTGAAGTTTTTGACCTTGTCAAATGGGAAAATGTCATCGGCAGCCTTGCAGGTGACAACACCTTTATCATCCTAATGCGAAGCGAGGAGGCCGCGAAGCAGATCGTCACCGAGCTTCGCAAATATATCAGGTAAGAGGATGGACGGCCTATGCTGAACGAATTAACAATCGAGAATGTAGCGGTCATCGAGCGTGCACAGGTTCAGTTCGGCGCTGGGTTGAATGTGCTGACCGGTGAGACCGGCGCAGGAAAATCAATTTTGATTGATTCAATCAACGCAATCCTTGGTAATCGTACTACCAGGGAGCTGGTTCGCAGCGGTGCAAAAAAGGCCTCGGTTTGGGCAGTCTTTTCCAACTATCCGAAGGAGGTTCGACAACTGCTGGAAGAAGGTGGGTATGAGCCGGAGGAAGACCTGCTGTTGCAGCGGGAAATCGGGGTTGACGGCAAAACCAGTTGCCGTATCAACGGTAGACCGGCAGCAGTTGGTTTTTTGCGGGAATTGGGCAACTGTTTGATTACCATTCACGGCCAGCATGACAGTCAGAACCTGCTTAACGCCGCAAAACATCTGGAAATTCTGGATAGTTTTGCTCAGTCAGAGCCGCTGCTTAGCAACTATCGGGAAATTTATCACCAGCTGCGTGAACTTGAAACTGAAATCCGTACTCTTTCAATGGACGAAGGCGAAAAACAGCGTCGACTCGATTTACTTCGGTATCAGGTCGAAGAAATCGAAGCTGCGGAACTTTTCGAGGGCGAAGAGGAGCAACTAACTCAACAGCGCAGCCAGATCAATAACGCCCGGAAAATTCTTGAAAGCCTGAACGGTGCTTATACCGCATTGCAGGGGGATGACTCCTTTCAGGGCGGGGTCGATCTTCTGGCCGACGCACAGGAACAGATGGAGGAGATTGGCGCCTTTTCGGCGGATTTCGCCTCAATCGGGGAACGGCTGGGAGATCTCTATTACTCCGCGCAGGATCTTGTGCAGGAGATCAAGTACGCGCTGGATGACTTTGATCTCGACCCGTCTCGTTTGGAAGAGATCGAAGAACGCCTGGATCTGCTGCACAATCTCAAACGAAAATATGGGCAAACGGTCGGTGAAATACTGGAATTTCAGGCTAAGGCACGTGAAGAGCTTGACACGATTGAATTTTCCGACCAGAAACTGGAAGAACTTGCCGCAAAGCGAGATGTTACCCAGCAAAAACTGCAACAGTATGCGGACAAGCTTTCCGCGCTGCGAAGGGACGCTTTTGCGCGGTTTAGCGGCGAGATTGAATCTGCTCTCCAATTTTTGAATATGCCCGGCATCCGGTTAACCCTCTCGTATCAGAAATCGCCCTGTGGCCCTTCCGGTCAGGATGATCTTGAGTTTTTGATCTCCACCAATCCCGGAGAACCTCCAAAACCTCTGGCAAAGATCGCGTCCGGCGGAGAGCTTTCCCGTATTATGCTTGCCATCAAGAGTGTGATGGCCGACAAAGATCGAATCCCCACCTTGATCTATGACGAAATCGATGCCGGCGTTTCGGGCATGGCCGCCGGCAGGGTGGGGCAGAAGCTGCTTGAGACCTCCCACAGCGGCCATCAGGTGATCTGCATCACTCATACCCCTCAGATTGCCGCCTGCGCGCAGCAGCATCTGTTAATCGAGAAAACGGTAACCGATGGGAGAACCTTCACCAAACTGCGGGAGCTGGATACGGAAGGGCGGGTTGCCGAACTGGCCCGGATTATCTCGGGCGACAAGATCACCCCGCTGGCGCTGGCAAATGCGCGGGAAATGCTTCAACTGGGTGAGGCTTGACAATCCCTCTCAAAAAAGTTATAGTAATTTCAAATGCTGTGAAAAGATTCAGTAGCCGCGATATCCGCGCACAGAGAGGCCCCGGTTGGTGCAAGGGGCTGCGTGGCCCGTTAGGCGAATTACCTCTTGGAGCAGCCGGCTGAACGAAAACAGTAGGCCGTGCCGGGTACGCCCGTTATCGCGTAAAGGTGTTTTGCATTACAGCAAAACCCGCAAAGGTCGTATCGCGTGAGCGATGCGGCGAACAGAGGTGGTACCGCGATAATTCGCCCTCTGCCGTATTAAACGGCAGAGGGCTTTTTCTGTCCTTTGCCAAAAAAGGAGGAGTATGCACAATGGAATTGTACGAAGAACTGGTTCGTCGCGGTCTGATTGCCCAGGTAACCGATGAAGAGATGGTCCGTGACCTCATCAACAACGGAAAGGCGACCTTCTATATTGGGTTTGACTGTACTGCGGATAGTCTGACCGCAGGTCATTTCATGGCGTTGACCCTGATGAAACGGATGCAGATGGCCGGCAACCGGCCGATTGCGCTGATTGGTGGTGGCACCACCATGATCGGCGACCCGTCTGGTCGGACTGATATGCGTAAGATGCTGACCAAGGAATCCATCGATTACAACGGTGAGTGTTTCCGCCGCCAGATGGAGCGCTTTATTGATTTTAGCGAGGGCAAGGCGCTGATGCTCAACAACGCCGACTGGCTGCTGAACCTCAACTATGTCGAGCTGCTGCGCGAAGTTGGCGCCTGCTTCTCGGTCAATAATATGCTGCGCGCCGAATGCTATAAGCAGCGGATGGAGAAAGGGCTTTCCTTCCTCGAGTTCAACTATATGATCATGCAGAGCTACGACTTCTACTACATGTTCCAGCATTATGGCTGCAATATGCAGTGTGGCGGCAACGACCAGTGGTCCAATATGCTGGGCGGCACCGAGCTGATCCGGCGCAAGCTGGGCAAAGACTCACATTGTATGACCATCACCCTGTTGACCGACTCACAGGGGAACAAGATGGGTAAGACCGCCGGCAACGCAGTCTGGCTCGATCCCAACAAAACCAGTCCCTTTGATTTTTATCAGTACTGGCGCAATGTCGGAGACGCGGATGTCATGAAGTGCATCCGGATGCTGACCTTCCTGCCGCTGGATCAGATCGACGAGATGGATGGCTGGAAGGATGAGCAGCTCAACCGCGCCAAGGAAATCCTTGCCTTTGAGTTGACCAAGATGGTCCACGGCGAAGAGGAGGCTACCAAGGCACAGGATGCTTCCCGTGCACTTTTCAGCGGCGCAGCGGATCTCAGCAACATGCCTACCACCGAGTTGGACTCGTCCTGTCTGCAGGATGGCAGCATCGGAATTCTCGATCTGATGGTTGTGGCAGGTCTGTGCCCCTCAAAGGCAGAGGGTCGGCGTCTGGTTCAGCAGGGCGGCGTTTTGCTGGAAGGGGAGAAGGTCTCGGATCCTCAGCTGCGGATTACCGGGGAGCAGTTACAGCAGGGTGTGGTGCTGCGTAAAGGCAAGAAGATCTACCAGCAGGTCATCCTGAAATAATCCAAAACAAAAACAGGTCTTGCGGCAATGCCGTAAGACCTGTTTTTTCTAAGATTTAAGCCGCTTTGCTCTGTGCGAGATATTCACTTGGCAGATTTTCCGCGATCACCTGCTGGATATACTCCGCATTAAAATAGGGATAGTCACTACGAACCCCGTGCGCCTGTGCAAGCTCTGTACTATAATCCGAGAGGAAATACACCTTGATATCGCTGTACCCGGCTCCATAATGGGTAACGGTAGGATAAAAACAGGGATCTAAAAGCTCGGTCTCCCCATTGGTATTTTTCTGAAAGGTGCATCCAAAAACCGCGCCGATCAATTCATCCGGCCTGCTCTGTGCCGAGACAAAATTTCCCAGAGAATAGGCAACAAAACTGCGTCCACCGTCTGCTCGGTCAAGCCACTCGGCACCCTGCAATACATGAGGATGGGTGCCAATGATTAAATCTGCACCCCAGTCCGCCATCTGCTGCGCCAGCGACCGCTGACCGTCAGTTACTGCATGGCTGTCTTCATTGCCCCAATGCACGCTGACCAAAACGACATCTGCCAGTTCGTTTGCCTGCTCAATCTGGCTCTGAATCAAATCGGTTTCTGAGGTCAAAATCACATGGGCCGGCGATCCCTGCGGTGTGGGAATCCCGTTGGTATACTGGGTATAGGCCAGCAGGGCAAAGGTAATCCCATCCTTCTCGTATAGCGGTATCGTATCTTCACCGTCATTCTCCCAAAGCCCGGAGATCAATACATCTTCCGGCATGCTATCCCAAAAACGCAGGGTAGAGGAGATGCCTTCCGCTCCTTTGTCATAGATATGGTTATTGGAGGTTCCGAACAGCCGAAAACCGAGATCGTAACACTCCCGCGCCACCTCACCGGGCGAGCAAAACAGCGGGTAGTGACTCGGCTCCAGCTCGTCACTCACCAGCGTCTCCTGATTGATGAAGTTCAGATCCTGTTCGGCATAGAAATAGGCAACATTTTCATAAAGCGGCCCAAAATCATAGCTGCCGTCCGAAGTGCGGCGCTGTGCCTGCAAATAGATTGAACCATGAATCAGATTGTCGCCCGATGCGGAAAAGCGAACCGTCGGGCTCGGCGTCGGTTCCGGTGTGGGTGTAGGCGTCGGCTGAGGGTTCGCCGCAACCGGTAGTGCCGAAGAAGAACCCGCACTACTGCAGCCCACAAGCAAAAATGCGGTACAGAGAACAAGGGCCAAAATCCGTTTCATTTTTTTATCAAATCCTTCATGTTGTATAGTCCTGGCGGCTTGCCAATCAGAAACCGTGCTGCCGCTATTGCGCCGGCTGCAAAGACCCGACGATCAAAGACAAGATGTGAAAGCCTTAGAACCTCATCCGCCGAAGCGAATTGAACCAGATGCTCCCCAGCCGATCCACCCGCGCGCAGCGAATGAAACACCACCTCGCTGTGACGCCGCGGAATCGTGCACTCCTGCTCATTACAGAGTTGCCGGTCTTGGCAGAGCACCTGACCTAGTGCAAGCGCAGTACCACTCGGAGCATCGGTCTTTCCCGCATGATGCTGTTCGAGAATATCAATATCCCATTCGGGTCCTAAAATCTCCTGGGTTCGCCGACAGAGCTCTTGTAAAACCGCAGCGGCAACCGACATGTTGGCACTATGGAATACCGGGATCAACCGAGCACAAAACTGCATCGTATGGTAAACCGGCACGGTTAGCCCGGTAGTACAGATCACGCAGGGAATCTGGTGCTGTGCGCTGTACAAAAGCGCCCGCTGCGTTGCGTCAGGAGAGGAAAAATCAATTAAAAGCTCCACCGGAAACCGTTCCAGCTGACCAAAGTCGGAAACGACCGGAAAATCATGCCATGCGCTATCCGCCCTCCGGTCAACCCCCGCGACGATCCGACAATCCTGCTGTGTACCGCAGTATTCCGCAACGCAGCGCCCCATCCGCCCACAAGCACCACTAAGCAGAATATTCACGTTTTGTCCTCCCCGCCTTGGAAAAGAAGTGCGTCCAATCTCTCTTGAACCACCGGGGCGGGGGAGACAAGCGGCAACCGACAGGGACCCGCAGCAAATCCCATCCGGTTGAGTGCATACTTGACCGGTATTGGGTTGACATCAGAAAAAAGTGCCGACACCAGCGGTTGTACTTGAACTTGTAATCGACCTGCTGCGGAGATCTCTCCTGAAAGACATAGCGAACAGATACTGGTCACCAGCGCGGGGCGGATATTAGCCAGTACCGAAATTACCCCGATTCCCCCTAGTGAAAAAAAGGGGACGATCTGATCGTCATTTCCCGAATAGATCCACAGATCTTCTCCGCAAAGATTCCGGGTAACCGTCAGGGCGGAGAGATCTCCGTTCGCCTCCTTGGTCGCGACGATGCGGGGGTGATCCGCCAGCCGCCGGTAGGTAGCCGGCTGAATATTTACCCCGGTACGGGAAGGGACATTATACAAGATCACCGGCAGGTGCACGGCGTCCGCGATAGCGGTAAAATGGCGCACCAGCCCCTCTTGCGAGGTTTTGTTATAATAGGGGGTGACAAGCAGCAGCGCGTCCGCTCCCAACTCCTGCGCGACCTGCGACTGTTCGATCGCGTGAGCAGTATCATTTGAACCCGTGCCGACAAGAACCGGAACCCTCCCGCCGGCAACGCAGACCGCTCTGCGAATCACCGCTTCCCGTTCCTTGGGCGTCAGGGTAGACGCTTCACCGGTCGTGCCACAGACAAGAATCGCATCAACCCCGCCGCTGAGAACAAATTCGATTAGAGCCGTTAAACCTTCCAGATTGATTGAGCCGTCCTCATACATTGGCGTTGCAAGCGCAACGCAATTTCCTGTGAAGACGCAGGGTTTCATCCGGACCTCCCCATCCATTTATTTGCGGGAAGACTCTATCATGCGCCAGATCAGATCATCTCGTGCTCGATCATGTATTTCGCAATCTGCACCGCATTTGCAGCAGCGCCCTTTCGGATGTTATCCGCAACGCACCACAGGTTCAATCCGTTCTCCACGCTGTCATCCCGGCGAATCCGGCCCACATAAACCTCGTTGTGACCGGTTGCCTCGCTCGCGAGCGGATAGACATTATTCGCAACATCGTCGCGGACAATAAGGCCGGGCATTTTTGCCATCGCGCTGCGAACCTCATCGAGCTCAAACGGTTTTTTCAGTTCCAGATTGATTGATTCGCTGTGTCCATTAAAGACCGGAACGCGAACGGTGGTGGCTGTGATCCGAATCGAGTCATCCCCTAGGATCTTATGAGTTTCATCCATCATCTTATGCTCTTCCTTGGTATAACCATCCTCAAGAAAGACGTCGATGTGAGGAATACAGTTGGAGAAAATGGGATAGGGGAATTTCTCCAGCTCATACTCTTTTTCACCCGCAACAAAGGCCTTTGCGCCGTTTTCAAGGTCATTCCATCCCTTGACACCAGCGCCCGAAACTGCCTGATAGGTAGAGTAAACAATTCGCTTGATTCCATAGAGATCTTGCAATACCTTCAGCGGCAGCATCGCCTGAATTGTGCTGCAGTTGGGGTTCGCAATAATACCGTGATGCCAAGCGATGTCCTGCGGGTTCACCTCCGGCACCACCAACGGAACCTCCTTATCCATCCGCCATTGAGAACTGTTGTCAATTACCACACAGCCCTTTGATGCGGCGATCGGAGCAAATTTCTTGCTTATGCCTGCGCCCGCGGAGAAGAGAGCAATGTCAAAACCCTCGTCAAAGCTCTGCTCGGTCAACTCCTCAATCACATAATCTTTTCCAAAAAAGGTCAGTTTGCTGCCTGCGCTGCGTGCAGAGGCAAACAACTTATATTTGGAAACCGGCAGGTTGTACTCTTCGAGCACCTTCAGAAAGGTCCGCCCCACCATGCCGGTCGCGCCCACAACGGCAATACGCACTTCTTTCATCCTTCAAACACCTCTCATCTGAATTTGGCCCCGGCACAATGACCCTCTGCCGGCAGACTTGAAAAAAAGCCTTTGATACAATATAATAGAATGGTTGTCTCGGTGTGAGAATACACGGCGAAACAGGCAAAGACTTTTCCCACATAATATAGCACCGGTCTCTTTGCCATGTCAACGAAAATTACCTTAAAATTGGCACTTTTGTCGTTTTTACCGAAATACCTGTCCTTTATTGAAGGACAATCTTTTTAAGAGAAGGAACTTAAAATGCAGAAAAGCGATTTTTACTATGAACTGCCGAAAGACCGAATTGCACAGGAACCGGCTGAACCGCGAGACAGCGCCCGAATGATGGTGATGGATCGCGAAAGCGGCGCTCTGGAGCACAAAATCTTCCGCGAATTGCCCTCCTTTCTTGAGCCGGGGGATCTTTTGGTCGTCAACAATTCGAAGGTTTTGCCCGCTCGCCTGTTGGGCACCAAAGAGGGAACCGGTGCAGCCTGCGAGATTTTACTGTTGCGCGAACAAGAGAGTGATGTCTGGGAGTGCCTTGCAAAGCCCGGCAAACGACTCAAAATCGGCGCACGGGTTGTTTTCGGGGACGGCATTTTGACTGCCGAAATCCGGGAAACCAAAGAAGACGGCAATAAAATTGTTGCCTTTACGCATCCCGGTCGGGGATTTTATGAAGCAATTGATCTGGTTGGTAAGCTTCCTTTGCCGCATTATATCGAAAAAGAAATGGAAGACGATTCAGAATACCAGACCGTCTATGCCAGTCAGCTGGGCAGCGCAGCTGCTCCGACAGCCGGTCTGCATTTCACCGAGGAGCTGTTGGACAAGTTGACCGCGCAGGGAATTGGAGTGGCACAGGTTACCTTGCATGTAGGGCTTGGTACCTTCCGACCGGTCAAGGTGGATCGGATCGAGGATCATCACATGCACACCGAATGGTATTCCGTCTCTCAGGAAACCGCTGAATTGATTCAAAAAACCAAGCAGTCCGGTCACCGGGTAATCGCTGTCGGCACCACCAGTTGTCGAACGCTGGAATCAATGTGGCAGTCTCATGGGAAAATCTGTGCCTGCGAGGGTGAGACCGATATTTTCATGTATCCTGGCTTTGAATTTAAGGTAATCGACGGTCTCATCACCAATTTTCATCTGCCGGAAAGCACCCTGATCATGCTGGTGTCCGCTTTTGCAGGTTATGAGCACACGATGCAGGCGTATGATGTCGCGGTAAAGGAAGGGTACCGTTTTTACTCCTTTGGCGATGCAATGCTGATTCTGTGATAAAATACCCATAACGTATCCGATAAAGAGAGGGAAACCATGTATCAACTGTTAAAAACAGAACACACCGCCCGTCGTGGACGGTTTGTCACAGTACACGGCACCGTGGAAACGCCGGCCTTTATGAACGTCGCAACTGCTGCGGCTATTAAAGGAGGGCTGTCCGCGTTTGATCTGAAAGAGATCAAATGTCAGGTCATGCTCTGCAATACCTATCATCTTCATCTCCGCCCTGGCGATGAACTGGTGCGGGATATGGGGGGACTTCACCGTTTTACCCGCTGGGATGGCCCGATCCTCACCGATTCAGGTGGATTTCAGGTTTTCAGCCTTGCCTCGCTTCGAAAGATTCGTGAGGAGGGAGTCACCTTTAATTCCCACATCGATGGCAGAAGGATTTTCATGGGACCTGAGCAGAGTATGCAGATTCAGGCCAACCTCGGCTCAACCATCGCAATGGCGTTTGATGAATGTATCAAAAATCCCGCTGAATACCGGTATGCGAAGGATTCCTGCGCGCGCACCGTCCGCTGGCTCAGGCGGTGCAAGGATGAGATGAGCCGGCTCAAAAACGAAGGCAAAGCGGTCAATCCGGACCAGTTGCTCTTTGGTATCAATCAGGGCTGCTGCTTTGACGATCTTCGAATCGAGCACATGAAACAGATCGCAGATCTCGATCTCGACGGATACAGCATCGGCGGGCTTGCGGTAGGCGAGCCGACCGAGGAGATGTATCGGGTGATCTCGGTGGTTGAAGAGTATATGCCAAAGGATAAAATTCGATATCTGATGGGGGTCGGGACACCGAGCAATATTCTCGAGGCCATCTCTCGCGGCGTGGATCTGTTCGACTGCGTCATGCCGGCGCGAAACGCGCGTCACGGGCATTTCAATACCTGGAACGGGATCATCAACATCCGCAATGCAAAATATGAACGCGATGACAGCCCGATCGATCCCGAATGTGACTGTCCTGTTTGCCGCAATTTCAGCCGGAGCTATATTCGCCACCTGTTCAAAGCGGATGAGATCCTTGGTCTGCGTCTAGGCGTCATGCACAATCTTTACTTTTATAACACGCTTCTCGAACGCTGTCGCGCAGCGCTTGATGAGGGGAATTTTGAGGCGTTCCGGCAAAAGTACAGTCCGATGTTGGATCGCAGAATTTGAATGAAGAATTGGTGAAGTTTCTGCAAATCATACGAAAAAGCTTGCATGAAAAAGCCAATTCGTCTATAATGAGTATTGTATCTGATTTGACCAAATTTTAGGAGGAATCTTATAAATGCTGCCCATCCTTTTAACGACAACTGACACAACCTCGACTGCCGGTACGACCGCAAGCCTGCTTTCGATGATCCTTCCGTTTGCACTTGTTATTTTGGTCATGTACTTCTTGATGATCCGTCCCCAGAAGAAGAAAGACAAGCAGCTTCAGGATATGCGCAGCGCGCTGGAAATTGGCGACAGCGTCACCACCATTGGTGGTATTGTCGGCCGCGTTGTTGCTCTGAAGGACGACACCGTCGTTCTGGAGACTGGCACCGAGCGTAACCGGGTCCGCTTCAAGAGATGGGCGGTTCAGGAAGTCGAAAAGCTGACGATGGAATAAAACTCATAACTAAACACCCTCCCGCATACACATGAAAGTGTATTGGGAGGGTGTTTTATTATGGCAAAAAAAACAGCGATCTTAAAAAAAGAAGGGTTCTCCTTTGTTCTTCCATTTCTTGTCGCGATTTCAACTGCAATCTTATTGCTGTTGCTGCAATTCTCCATGATCTGTTATCTGCTGTGCAAGATTGATCTTCCCATCGCGCTCCTGAGCCCACTCTCAACCGTCGCTACCTGTGTGGCAGTTTTAGCCGCCGGTATCTTGCTTGCCTTTCTGTTAGGGCGAAAGGGGATGATCTCTGGTTTTTTCTTGGGACTTGTTTTCTTTCTTATCATTCTCATTACAGCGCTGATTCAAGGGAAAGACTCTTTTTCCGCTCTCGCCTTTGTAAAGCTAATTGCTCTGTGTACTGCCGGTGGCATTGGCGGTTATCTTGGTATCTTGCTGTCAGAAAAGAAGCGCCGCAACCGCCAACGGGGATAAGGTGTTGTTCCTTGAGGAACTGAAAAAGAGAGGGTTTCAAATTGAAAAGAAGGAATTTTTCAAAGGACCGCATAATTTCTATTGGCCTTTTTTTACTTTATGATTTTGGTTTGGTTCTCGGCGCTATCTACCTGACCGGAAGTGAAGACAGCTATTTCACATACTATCTTGATAGTTTTCTTTTACGGCATAGTTCCGGCAACTTTCTCACAGTATTTTCCTATGCCTTCCTTGCTGCGCTGGGGATGAATCTTCTTTTGCTGTTATGCAGTCTGTCCTGCTTTGGTGCTCCGTTTATTCTGTTGTTGCCGCTGCTGCGCGGGCTCAACGGAGGGATGATCATCGCTTCTCTCTACCTTCAATCTGGCGGAAAAGGAATTCTGTTCACCTTGCTGGTACTGTGGCTGCCAATGGTGCTGCTTTCACTAGAGCTGTTGTTATTCTCCTCCTCAGCACTCAAAAATTCCGGGCGGATGCTGGGTTATGCAATTAAGCGAAAAAACGGCGCATTGCTTCTTGATTCCAGCGGGATGATGCAGGATTTTGTCCTTTACGCCTCGATCGGGCTTGCCGCAGCCCTGCTGGAAGGGCTGTTTGCAATGCTATTTGGTCCCGTTTTTTCATTGTAAATAATAGGATTTCCTTTACAAAACAAAGCACAGCCGGCAAAAGCCATGCTGTGCTCTATTTGTATTTAGATGATATCTTGCTATCTGCCCGCTTTACATCTCCTTATCCTTTTTCTGTTTGACCTTTGCAAGAGGCGAAGCGTTGACAGCCTGATCCAACTGCGAGCGAGAAATATGGGTATAAATCTGAGTCGTCGACACATTCGCATGTCCCAAAATTTCCTGTAATGCAAGCATATCTGCCTGTCCACTACGATACATCAAGGTTGCTGCGGTATGGCGCAGTTTGTGGGGTGAATATCCCTTACCGGAAAGGCCGGCCTGTGCAAGACATTGTCCCACAATTTGTTCCACCCGGCGCGGCGAAAGGCGTTTACCCGTTCGCTTTGAGACAAAAAGTGCGTTTCGGTCCTTCAAATTAGATAGTGCATTGCGTTCTTTGAGATAATGGTCCAGCGCATCGATACAGGCGCCGGTCAGATAGACTGTTCGCTCTTTATTGCCCTTTCCTAAAATTCGAACGGTGTTTTCCTTAAAGTCTGTCAGATTAATTCCCACCAGTTCAGAGAGCCGCATACCGCAGTTGAGAAAAAAGGTAATAATACAGTAGTCCCGCTCGGTGAACTCGGTCTCGATATGTTGCAACAGTTCCAGACATTCTTCCAGCGAAAGGTATTTCGGCAAACTCTTTTTGAGGGAAGGGGAGTCCACATCGATCGCCGGGTTTTGTTCGAGCAGATTTTGCTTATTGACATAATAACGAAAAAATGCCTTAACGCTGCATAGCTTTCGCGCTCTGGTTCGTGCGCTGTTTGAGCGTTCCTTCGTCAGATAGTACATGAACTCATAAACATCTTTTTTGGAAATATCCCGAACAAAATCAAATGTTAAATCCTTAATCGGGATTTCTTCAAGCGGAACGTCTGAAAATGACTGATCACGGGTACTGCGAAGAAAGCGGAAAAAGGTTCTCAAATCTACCGCATAACCATCTACTGTGCGCGGTGAAAGATTTCGAATAGAAAGTTCATACGCCAGAAAATTGATCAAAAACTCAGGACAATCCGAAAACCCGTCCTTTTTGGAGAGAACCGCCATTTTATTAAAACCTCCAATAAAAAAGAGAATTTATGGTATAATGAACTTCTGCCACACATCGTTCAAATCATCTTGCGGGAAGGAAGCAAATTTCGAAATACTCTATTTCGCTAAATGTAAGTTTAGCGAAGTAGAGGGAAGGGTTTTTGCACTTTTTCGTTCAAACGCGTTAACCCGTTATCCGTTCCTGTTCTTTATTTTTTATGGTAAATCTTTTTGAAATCAAATAAGTTCCGCAAATCCATTCGCATCAGTTTTTTTATTCCATCACCGCAGCGCTTTTCTTATCCTAGCAGGCCGTTCCATTCTCACGTTTATATTTAGATTATTCTGCAATCGCAACGATTCCGCCGATATCATGAATCGGCCCTTGGCATAAGCTAATCGGTTTGACATCATATTTTTTCAAAAATGCTTCGATCTGTTGGGACTGATTCAACAAAGAAAAATCACCGCAAAACGCAAGTTCATTCAGGCTGATTTTTCCGCAACTGCCACCCAGAAATCCGTAAGCATATCCTTTCAGTTGGATGCCTTTTTCCGGCTCAATCTCCAACACATCAAAGCCCAGTTCTTGCAACAATCTGCCGAGGTTGTGGTCCGCAGTAATAACTGCCTTCTCCTGAACCGGAACGGCAGAACACCTCGTATACCCCTGCCGTATTTCGCTAAATTCCAATTTCTGCGCCTGCAGCCTTGCCAAATTCTTTGCAGCAGCCGGCCCACCGATCATCTGATTGCCTAAAATCAGATTATTCAATGCTGTCTCATCGGGATATCCCGGATTCAACTCGTTAAAGCTGATAACCTCAACGCCGGCAGAGGTCAAACGCTTTTGCAGTTCCTTTTGATCTGAGGACAACAGGATTTTTCCCGGTCGCACCAATAGCGAGAGCATATCCGTATGATCCGCAACCGGTTGAGAGATTCGCTTGGAGGGACGGGTCAGATAGCATTGTATGCCACGCGCTTCCAGCGCTTGTACAACCGGTTTGTTCCGCCCGGACAAAACACAAATTTTCGCCATGTTTTTCGGTAGATTGGGCTGACAGAACCGCATAGTACTCTCCCCTTTCAAAAACATTTTAACAGAAAATAAAACCTCGAGCAAAGTATTTTGCGAAATTAAAAAACAGGCCGGATTCAACCGACCTGTAATAGGTTTATAACAAAGAAAACGCCGCCTTGATATTGGAAACCCCAACCAATTCCAGTTCAGGGTACGCGGACACATCAATCTGGGAAAGACTGTGTTTGGGCGCAATTACCCGGGAAAATCCGATCCGCGCCGCCTCACGCAGGCGGATATCCAGATTGCTGACATTTCTCACCTCACCGCCCAGTCCAACCTCACCAATCGCAACGGTGCCGTCCGGGATCGGCTTGTCCAACAGGCTGGAAACCACAGCCATGACTACTGCAAGATCACAAGCAGTTTCATCCAGCCGCAGCCCTCCAACTATATTCAAATAAACATCAAGGCTGCCCAGATAGTAACCGCCCCGTTTTTCGATCACCGCTAGCAACAGGTTCGCGCGGTTGAAGTCAAAACCAGAGGTTGTCCGCCGCGGCGCCGGAAAATTGCTCTTGGTAACCAGCGCCTGAACTTCAGACAGGATCGGACGCGAACCCTCAATTGTACAGGCTACACAGTTGCCTGAAACACCCAACGGACGCCCTTCCAATAATAATTTTGAGGGGTTTACCACCTCATGCAATCCGTTGGATGCCATGTCGAACATCCCGATTTCGTTGGTGGAACCATACCGGTTTTTGACCGCCCGCAGTACCCGGTAAGGCAGCGTTCGATCTCCTTCAAAATACAAAACAGTATCAACAATATGCTCCATGACCTTTGGTCCGGCAATCGCACCGTCTTTGTTGACATGCCCGACAATAAAAATCGGAATTTCAAGGGTTTTTGCTGTGTAAAGTAGTTGACCTGAACACTCCTTAACCTGCGATACGCTGCCCGCAGATGAAGAAATCGCATCAGAAAACATCGTCTGAATCGAATCCACCACAACAAGGTCAGGCCGTTCACTCTGGATCAAGTCGATCACGGCTTCAATTCGTGTCTGTGCTGCGACGATAACATTTTCTCCCGTTACCCCAAGCCGATCCGCACGGAGCTTGATCTGTCGCACCGACTCCTCTCCGGTAACATAAAGCACCCGTAACTGCTGCGGAATTGACGCGCAGATCTGCAGTAACAGCGTCGATTTACCTGCCCCCGGCTCACCGCCGAGCAGGATGACCGAACCCACCACAATACCGCCGCCAAGAACTCGGTCCAGTTCCGAGATGCCGGTCAGAATACGGGAACTCTCGTCATTGATATCGATGTCTTGAAGCCGCGAGGTTGCAATCTCCCCGGCAAGTGCGGGAATCCGGTTGCTCTTTATCCCACCCTTTGTCGTGGCCGTCTCACGTACAACGTCCTCCTGCATGGTGTTCCAGGCGCCGCAGCTCGGACAGCGCCCGAGCCAGCGCGGGCTTTCCTCCCCGCAGGCGGTACAAACATAAATCGTTTTCAGTTTTTCCTTTGGCAAGGAGATCATCCTCCATCGAAAACGCGGGCGTCCACGCTGTAATAGGCCGCTGGGCGCAGTTCATTGAGGAATGCGCGCCCGGACAGGCCGTCAACTATTTGATAGATCAAAACCGAGAGCAGCAGCAAAAACAAAACAAGCAGCATTTTCTCGACCAGCTTCATTCTCATCCCCCCATTCTATCGTATGAGGGATGTAGCCGTTTTCAGTCCTTATCAGGGTGGATATGATCTGCGGTGTTAAAAGTATAAGCGCGGTTGCAGAACTGGCATTTGAGTTCCACCGTCTCCTGCTCAGCCGCAATCTTGCGAAGCTCTTCCTGTCCAAGACTGATATAGGCGCGCTCTACCCGCTCTCTGCTGCAATCACAGTAATACTGAACCGGTGTTTCATCCAAGAGGTTGGGGTTAAATCCTTCCAGCACCTGATCGATAATCTGCTGCGGTGTACCACCTGCATCCAGAATCGCGGTAACGCTTTTCATCTTACCGATATTCTGTTCCAGCTGATCAATTTCCTGATCGGTTGCACCCGGCAGCAGCTGCAACAAATAGCCGCCGGCTTTTTTTATCGTCAGATCCGGGTTGACGAGGACCCCCAATGCACAGACGCTCGGAGTCTGCTCACTGGTTGCATAGTAAGAAGTCAGATCTTCCGCGATCTCGCCTGAGACCAGCGGAATCTGGCCGATATAAGGCTCCTTAAGTCCAATATCCTTGATCACCGTCAGCGTTCCGTTATGGCCCACCGCACCGCCGACGTCCAGTTTTCCATCCTCTCGCAGCGGCAGTTCGACAATCGGATTTTCGACATAACCTTTAACATTTCCCTTTCCGTCCGCGACTGCAAGCAGCAGACCTGCCGGCCCATCCGCCTTCACCCGCAGAGTGAGTGAATCCTCTTCACTTTTAAGGGTCGCCGCCATCAAAACTGCACCGGTCAAAAGCCGGCCCAACGCCGCCGAAACGACCGCGCTGGGATGATGATAGACTTCCATCTGGGCCACGATCTCGGTGGAATCCAGAACCGAAAGAACCGCGCCGCCATTTTCTGAAATTGCTCGAATCAGCTTTGACATTGTATCACCTTTTCTACTGCAAAGAAAAACCGCTGGCAATCTGCCTCGGGCCGCACAAATCGCTCGCCATCGAGAAGCTCCAATACCCGAAACCCGTGTCGTTCACAAATCTCTACAAGCTCCTGCGGTTCACAGTAATATTCATAAAATGCTTCTTTGTAATGTTCCGGATCATCCCGATACGCAATATCAATCTCGATGCTGGTACGCCGCTGCGCTTCCTCAAACCGGTTGGTCCAGATACAGACCGCGTCCTCATCCTCGAGTGTAAAGGTTTCGTTCGCGAGTATCTGCCGATGCTTATATGGACTGTTGACATCAAACAGAAAGAGACCGCCCTTTTCCATAAAGAGCGCAACCCGTGCAATCACCTGCTCCATCTTCTCGAGCGGACCGACGTGGTTAAGCGTGTCAAAGGTGCAGATCGCGCCGTGAATTGTACCGTAAAGGTCCAGCTCGGTCAAATCCTGATTCAGCAGCAAAACACCCTGCTGACCTGTCTCTGTCAGCTTTTCGCTCAAAAGTGAAAGCATCTCTTCTGAAGCGTCAACCGAAATCAGATCATAGCCTTCTTTTGCAAGCCGCAGAGAAAGTTCACCGGTGCCACACCCAAGATCTGCAACAATCCTGCCAGGCAGACCATGGGATACAAACCGCTCACTAATCTGTCGGTACAGCGCGTCATAATCCGCCTCGCCGTTGAATTCATCATAAAAGTAAGAAAAATCCTGATAGCCCGCCAACTGCCCGCCCCCTTCTCTGGGTCATCGGTTTTCGGTTTAATCTGTCGTTATCGTTTCAAAAAAGGCCCTGAGCTCTTCGACTCCAGCGCCGGTTTGTGCGCTGGTAAGGATAACAGCTTTACATCTGTATGGGGCGCAGATTTCGGTGAATTCTGTAACCGCGGCTGTCGCCTGTGCCTTTTTCAGCTTGTCGGCCTTGGTCAGCGCAACTACAAACGGAATTTGATGGTGGTGCAGATACTCCAGCATCATCCGGTCGTCTGCGGATGGGGCATGCCGGCTATCAAGCAGCTGAACCAGTAGTCCGCAGCGCTCAGATGCCGCAAAATAGCTGTTGATCAAGTCATCCCACCGTGCCCGTTCAGACGCAGATACCTTTGCATAACCATATCCCGGAAGATCAACAAAATACCCATCAACAAGATCATAATAGTTGATGGTCGCGGTCTTGCCGGGGGTCGCGCTGACCCGTGCGAGATTCTTGCGATTACACAGTTTGTTGATCAATGAGGATTTACCGACATTGGAGCGTCCGGAAAAGACAATCTCTGGCCGGTCATGCTCCGGTAGCTGCGAGGATAGCCCGTAGGAGGCCTTAAAAGTTGCCTGCTGGTATTTCATTGGTTTTTCTCCTGCTTTTGCGCGGGTAAAAGCGCAATCTCCAAAACCTCCTTGAGGTTGTTGACCGGCTTATACTCCAGCGACTCTTTTACCACATCGTCTATATCATACAGATCCGACTGGTTGTCAGTAGGGATAATAACTGCCTTCATCTTCTCCCGATAAGCCGCCATTGACTTCTCTTTGAGCCCACCAATCGGCAGAACAATGCCATGCAGCGTGATCTCACCGGTCATCGCAACATCGCTGCGAACCGGTCTTCCCGAGAGCGCGGAGATCAATGCCGTTGCGAGAGTTACGCCGGCAGAGGGGCCATCCTTGGGAATTGCACCTTCCGGCGCATGAATATGAATATCAACCGATTTGAAAACAGTATTCTCAAATCCGTACTCTGCGGCATGTACCTTTGCGTAGGTAATTGCCAGCTTTGCAGATTCTTTCATAACTTCGCCCAGCGAACCGGTTAGTTCCAGCGCGCCGCTGCCATTTTCGATGATCTGAACCTCGATCGGAAGCAGCTCGCCGCCTACTGAAGTCCAGGCCAAGCCATTTGCAATTCCTATCGCATTGGTCTTGTTTGAAAAATTCGGTTTGACCCGAATGGGGCCGATCAGCGGTTCCAGACTCTTCGCCGAAATCGAGATGGTTTCAGTCTCTTCGCCGGCGGCAATCGCCTTTGCACATTTGCGAAGGACCTCGCCAATTACCCGCTCAAGACCGCGAACGCCGGCCTCCTGCGTATAGCCATCGATCAGGGCCGTAATTGCCGAATCCGTAAACTTGACCCGTCCCTTCAGCCCGTTAGCTGTCAGCTGTTTCGGAATCAGGTGCCGCTTTGCAATGTTGAATTTCTCCACACGGGTATAACTGGGCAACTCGATGACATCCATCCGGTCAAGCAGCGGGCGCGGAATTGTATCGGTGGTATTTGCAGTCGTAATAAAGAGCACCTTGCTCAGGTCAAACGGAATGTCAAGGTACAAATCCTTGAAGGACACATTCTGTTCCGGGTCAAGCGCCTCAAGCAATGCCGCTGCAGGATCGCCGCGAAAATCCGCTGCCATCTTGTCCACCTCATCCAATAACAAGACCGGATTATTGCTTTTTGCGGTTGAGAGTGCGCTGATCAGTTTGCCGGGCATCGCACCGATATAGGTACGCCGGTGACCACGGATCTCCGCCTCATCCCGCACACCGCCCAGCGAAACGCGGGCATACTTGCGGCCAAGGCACCGTGCGATCGAATTGGCAATCGAGGTCTTACCAACTCCCGGAGGGCCGACCAGACAGATGATCTGGCTTTTTACCGAATCCGACAGCTTTCGTACTGCGAGAATCTCGAGGATCCGCTCTTTGACCTTTTTGAGCCCATAGTGATCCCTGTTGAGAATCGCCTCGGCCTTATTGATATCAATATTTTCCGGGGTAGAGACATTCCAGGGCAGTTCAAGCGCGGTGTCCAGGTAGGTTCGGATTACCGAGGCTTCCTGCGAATTGCCCTGCATCCGGTAAAGCCGATCGGCTTCCTTGTTCAGTTTTTCCCGCGCCTCATCCGGAAGCAGCAGTTTTTTAATCTTCTCTTTGTAATTATCTGCCTCTTGCCGGGTATCCTCGTCCTCATCCAGCTCATCTGAGATCGCACGCATCTGCTCACGCAGGAAATAATCCCGCTGATTCTTGTCCATCTGAACCGAGACCTTGTCCTGAATCTCTTTCTCGATGGAAAGGACCTTGTTTTCCTTGCTGAAAACCGCGAGCAATGCCTCGAGGCGTCCGATTACCGTTCCTTCATTGAGGATCTTCTGTTTGTCAGTATATTTGAACAACAGATTGCTGGGAATATAATCCCCCAAGAAAACAGGATCATCGCTTGAGAGAATCGTATAAACAACATCCTTGGGCAACCGGGAACTGAGGTTCAGATACTCCTCAAATGCCTCACGAATCGAGCGCATCAGCGCTTCTGCTTCAACACTATCGGCGGATTTCACACCGCGAATCGGCGCAGGCTTGACCGCGACCTGCATAAATTTTTCCGACTTGTCAAGTTCGACCAAGCTGGCTCGAAATTTGCCCTCAACCAGGACCTTAACCAGATCGTCTGAAACCCGCAACGCCTGTTTGATCTCAGCCACAACGCCATAGTTATACAGGTCCTTACGAGAAGGCTCGTCGAGATCCATATCTTTCTGTGCAACCAAGAACAGACTGGTATTGTTCTCCATCGCCCACTCTACCGCAGCGATAGACTGAGGACGTCCAACCTCGAAATGAATTACATTATTCGGAAAGACGACAAGCCCCCGCAGCGCGATTGCCGGCAGCGAGATCACTTCGTTTTTTCGGTCTATTTTGAGCTTTACCTTCACAGGCATAAAGCAATCCTCCTTGAAAACAGGATAAAAAATCATGATCCATATTATTATACCCGTTTTGCCCCATTCGTGCAACTTTCTGGTTTTCTCAAAAAACCGTTGACAAAATTGTCGCAGTTGGTTATGCTTAAATACAAAAAGCGGCAAAGGGGTGTCGGAGATGCGGCGCATGAAGATGAAAAGCGTCTTTCACCGGCATATTGTCCCCTTTTCTCCCCTCTATTTTTATTCTCAATATTGTTTTCGCAAAAATTAAGCGGGTTTACTGCTTAATTTTTTTTGCTTATTGGCCAGTTATGAGGAGGTATTGTATGAAAAATGAAACTGCCATCTGGGACGCGAGAAAGCTAGGCGTTCCCAAAATGCTGTTGCTCGGCCTACAGCATACCTTCGCGATGTTCGGCGCGACGGTGCTCGTCCCGATCACGACCGGGCTTAACGTCTCTACCACGCTGCTGTTCGCCGGATTGGGAACCCTTTTGTTCCATCTGATCACCAAGGGGCGCGTTCCTGCGTTTTTGGGTTCTTCCTTCGCCTTCCTGGGCGGTTATGCGATGGTAGCACCGCGGCTCGAAGATGGTGCCGCCAATACCGAACTGTTGCCCTATGCCTGCGGCGGCGTTGTGGCGGCGGGTTTGGTTTATGTAGTACTGGCCGGCTTGATCAAAGCCTTTGGCGTTCGGCGGGTTATGCGGTTTTTCCCGCCTGTGGTTACCGGCCCCATCATCATTTCGATCGGCCTGATTCTCGCTCCCTCGGCGATCCAGAGCGCCAGCGAGGATTGGCTGCTCGCTCTCGTCGCGCTGGCCATTATTGTAGTCTGTAATATCTGGGGCAAACGGATGATCAAGATTATCCCGATTTTGCTTGGTATTGTCGGTTCTTACCTGCTCGCTGTCTGTCTGGGCAGAGTAGATTTTTCCGCCGTCAAAGAGGCAGAGATGGTTGCGATGGCGCCCCTCACAATGGCAAAATTCAGTCTCAGCGCTGTTTTGACCATTATGCCGATCGCGCTGGCAACCATGATGGAGCACATCGGCGACATCGCCGCGATCAGCGCCACCACAGGTAAGAATTACATCAGCGATCCCGGCCTTCATCGTACCCTGCTCGGCGACGGTCTGGCCACCAGCTTTGCCGGTCTGTTTGGCGGACCTGCAAACACCACCTATGGAGAGAATACCGGCGTTCTTGCGCTGACCAAGGTCTATGATCCCAAGGTCATGGAACTTGCCGCCCTCTTTGCCATCATCCTCTCCTTTATCCCCAAATTCGGTGAGATCGTTCACTCCATCCCCAATGCGATCATCGGTGGAGTCAGTTTCATCCTCTACGGCATGATCAGCGCGATCGGCGTGCGCAATGTTGTGGAGAATCAGGTAGACCTGACCAAATCCCGAAATCTGATCATCGCCGCGGTAATTCTGGTCAGCGCGCTGGGCTTTAACAGCATCGGCGGTCTCTCTTTCCCGATCACTTCCGAGATCACCATTTCGCTGTCCGGGCTCGCCATCGCCGCGATTCTGGGCATCCTGCTCAATGCCATTCTTCCGGGAAATGATTATGTCTTTAAGGAAGAACCCAGCGATGAGGGAAATACCGCAGTCAACTTCAAAGTCTGATCACTCATCAAAAAAAGCGGTGAGAACCAAAAGGTTCACACCGCTTTTTGTTGTGTCCTGAGCTTGCCGCAGAATACTTAGTGCACCTGTGCATTAACGGTATTCTTGTACCGTTTGCGAACTGCACCATACTCCAGTTTCGGTTTTGCCGTTTGACGAACTGCCTCGGCATCCACCGTGACCTTGATGATCGTCGGGTCGCTGGGCACCTCATACATGGTCTCCATCAAAACCTGTTCGACGATACTACGCAGTCCGCGCGCGCCGCTCTTGAGTTTGATTGCCTTTTGAGCAATCTCATGCAGCGCATCGTCGGTGATCTCAAGCTCCACATTATCCAGCGCAAACAGCGCCTTGTATTGCTTGACGATCGAATTTTTGGGTTCCTTAAGGATTCGAACGAGCGCTGTCTCATCCAGCGAATCCAGCACCGTCACGATCGGCAGACGCCCGACCAACTCGGGAATCAGGCCAAACTTGACCAAATCATGCGGCTCAACCATCCGCAGCAGCTTGGCATCATCGCCATCCTTGTTGCTTTCCTTGAGCTGGCTACCAAAGCCGAGACCAGAGTTGTCGGTTCTCTTTTCAATGTGCTTTGCGAGCCCGTCAAAAGCGCCGCCACAGATAAAGAGAATGTTCTTGGTATTGATCTGGATAAACTCCTGCTGTGGGTGCTTTCGTCCGCCCTGCGGGGGAACATTTGCCACCGTGCCCTCAAGAATCTTAAGCAGCGCCTGCTGCACTCCCTCACCACCAACGTCCCGGGTGATTGAGGGGTTTTCACTCTTGCGGGTGATCTTATCGATCTCGTCGATGTAGATAATCCCCTTCTCCGCGCGCTCAATATCAAAGTCTGCCGCCTGAATCAGCTTGAGCAGGATATTTTCGACATCCTCGCCGACATATCCGGCCTCGGTCAGGGTGGTCGCGTCTGCGATCGCAAACGGGACCTTGAGCATCCGCGCAAGATTCTGGGCGAGATAGGTTTTACCCACGCCAGAGGGACCAACGAGCAGCACATTGCTCTTTTGCAGCTCAACGCTGTCATCAAAATCTGCGCTCATGATCCGCTTATAGTGGTTGTACACCGATACAGCGAGAACCATCTTGGCGCTGTCCTGACCGATGACGTATTGATCCAGTCCTTCCTTGATCTCCTGTGGAGTGAGGATCTTCACCTTTTGCTGCTGCGGGGCGACCTGCGCGGCCTTTGAGGTCGGGCGCGCAATTCGCTGCGGCGCGTTTTGAGATGACCTGGGACGGATTCCCTCCTCGGACAGGAGTGTTCCGCACAGTTCAATACACTCGCTGCAGATATTCACACCCGGTCCGATGATCATCCGCTCTACCGCATCCTGCCCTTTGCCGCAGAAGCTACAGGTAATCTCCTTTTCTTTGTTTGCCATGTTGCACCAACTTATCTTATCGCTTTGTGGTCACCGCATCAATCAGGCCATAATCTGCAGCCTGCTGCGCGGTCAGGAAATTATCCCGCTCGGTGTCCGCCTGGATTCGCTCCAGCGGCTGGCCGGTATACTGCGCGTACAGCTCGTTCATCCGCTGACGCACCCGAATGATATGGTCGGCGTGAATCTTGATGTCGGTCGCCTGTCCCTGCAGGCCGCTGAGCAGCGGCTGGTGAATCATGATTTCACTATTGGGAAGTGCAAACCGCTTTCCCTTCGCGCCGGAAGCGAGCAGGAAGGACCCCATCGAGGCGGCCATACCGATACAGGCGGTCGATACGTCGCACTTGATATACTGCATTGTGTCATGGATCGCCATGCCGGCGGTAATCGAACCGCCAGGGCTGTTGATATAAAGGCTGATGTCCTTTTCGGGATCCTGCCCTTCCAGATACAGCAGCTGTGCGACCACCACGCTGGCAGTAGCGTCGTTGATCTCCTCGGACAGCATAATAATGCGGTCATTCAAAAGTCTTGAAAAGATATCGTAGGAACGCTCTCCACGACTGGTCTGTTCAATGACATAAGGGACCAAACTCATTGCAAACTACCTCCGAATTGAGAATTAGTCGTTCTTTTCCTCCGCAGTCTCCTCGGCAGCAGCCTCCTCGGTCACGACAGCGGTGGACTTGATCAGGTCAATCGCCTTGTTGACGGCCAGATCCTTCTTGACCTCCTCGGCGGGGACGACGCTGCGGATCTTCTCCTCCTCCATCTGGTACATATCAGCCAGCCGCTTGATCTCGGCCTCAAAGTCCTCATCGCTGGCCTCGATCTTCTCGAGTTCGACAATCTTGCCCAGAGCCAGACGGATCTTAACCTGCTTTTCAGCCTGCTCACGGAAGCCCTCACGGAACTTCTCCATGGTGTTGTTGGTGTACTGCAGATAGAGATCGAGCTTGAGACCCTGCTGCTGCAGACGATACTCAAAGTCGCGCACCATCTCGTCGACCCGGCCGTCGATCATGCAGGCGGGGATCTCAACCTTCATGCCCTCGACGACCTGATCCACCAGCGCGTTCTCGAGGTTCAACTCGTCTTCCTTGTCGGTCTGCTCCTGCTTCTTCTTGCGGATGTCCTCCTTCAGCTCGTCCAGCGTGTCAAACTCGCTGACGTCCTTGGCGAACTCATCATCCAGAACCGGCAGCTCACGGGTCTTGACCTCGTGCAGCTTGATCTTGAAGACGGAAGCCTTACCGGCGAGCTCAGCAGCCTGATACTCCTCGGGGAAGGTCACGTTGATCTCAAATTCCTCGCCGGCCTCGTGTCCGACGACCTGATCCTCAAAACCGGGGATAAACTGACCGCTGCCCAGCGCGAGGGAGAAGTTCTCGCCCTTGCCGCCCTCAAAAGCAACACCGTCGACAAAACCCTCAAAATCGATCACCGCGATGTCGCCCTTTTCGGCCTTGCCCTCGCGGGTGATGGTGCGGGCATTGCGCTGCTGCATCCGGGAGATCTCAGCGTCGACCTCCTCCGCCTTCACAGTATGGACGGTCTTGGTGGCCTTTAATCCCTTGTACTCGCCCAGCTCAACATCGGGGGTAACGGTGACGGTGACCTTCAGCAGCGCACCATCCTCCAGGCTGGTGGAAACCAGCTCAGCCTCGGGCTGATCGACCGGCTCAATGCCAGCCTCTTTGACTGCGGCCGCATAGACCTCGGGGAAGAGATCGTTGACCGCATCATAATGAAATACGTCCTTACCATACATCTGCTCGATCAGATGACGGGGCGCCTTCCCCTTGCGGAAGCCGGGGATATTGAATTTGCTTGCGTTCTTCTTGAAAGCCTTGGAGACCGCGTCGCCAAAAGTCGCAGCATCAATTGCAATTTCCAGCTCAACACGGCTGTTTTCGAGCTTTTCATTCTTCTTGAGTTCCATTTTTCTTCCTCCATAAAAGACATTGCATTTAATTATAGCACATCGACTATAAAGTTTCCATCTATTTCTTCAAATTCTATCTTGATAAACCATTGATTTTTCAGCGAATCCGAAGCGGACAGAACCCCAGCGCATCAGCCGAAATCAACCGGTACCGGATACCGTCCACCTCACCCTGTACCGCCCCTCGAATTGAGGCGCCGTGCAGGTGCCCGTACCAGCACTCCCGCACACCATATTCCTGCAGCAACGCGATAACCTCGTCCGCATTGCCGGTCGGATAACGCGGCGGATAGTGCAAAAAGACCAATTTTTCAGCATCCTTTGCACTCTCAAGCGAAGCGCGAAGCCGGCCCAGCTCCCGGTTCATCACCTTCTGATCGTGTGGTTCCCCGGGATCAAACAGCCAGCTGCGAGTCCCACAGATAGCCACCTGCTCTGCCAAATAGCAGTTATTGTTGAGAAACTGGATCGAGGTAAATCCCTGTGCCGCACAAAACGCGTTCATCTTGGAGACGGTCGTCCACCAATAATCATGGTTTCCCTTGAGAATAATCTTTTGCCCCGGCAGCCGGTCGATAAAACTGAAATCCTCGATTGCATTTTCCAGCTTCATCGCCCAGGAGATGTCCCCCGGCAGCACGACGGTATCCTCCGGTTTGACCAATCGGTTCCAGTTTGCCTTGAGCCGTGGCACATAATCCTTCCAGCCCCAAAAGACATCCATCGGCTTATCCGCGCCCAGCGAAAGATGCAGATCCGCGATTGCGTATAATGCCATGAAAAAACCTCACAGTTTCTCCGCCGCCGAACGGATCTCGTCGGGGGCGATGATCTGGGTAAAGCGCACCGGTTTGTCGCGCAGCGCGCGCAGTACTGCCGGTGCCTGCGTTCCGGTCATCTCTTCCAGGGCGTGCAGATCGGCGAAGTCGTCTCCTTGCACCGCACCGCCCAGCGCAGCGAGCACCGCGCCCGAGAATTTATAAGGGCTGGCGGTGGAGAGCACAATGCAGGGACCCTCGGCGCGATTGCTCTGACGCGCAAGGGAGAGCGCTACTGCGGTGTGCGGATCGGCAAGATAGCCGTCCTTTTCCCATGTATTACGGATCTCCGCAAAGCAGGTCTCCTCATCGGTGTACCCGAAGCCGAAGACGGCGCGGATCTTTTCCAGCAGCTCGTTATCAATAGCATACCGCTTTTGTCCGGCCAGTTCCTGCATCAGGCGAGCCGTCCGGCCGCAGTCGCCGCTCTCATGGCAGATCAGCCGCTCGAGATTCGAGGAGACCAGAATATCCATCGAGGGAGAGGCGGTTTTATAGAACGGGCGGTCTGCGTCATAGATGCCGCTAGAGCCAAAATCGGCAAGGACCTTGTTCTTATTCGAGGCGCAGAGCAGCCGGCTTACCGGCAGGCCCATCCGCTTTGCATAGTACCCTGCGAGGATATCGCCGAAGTTTCCGGTCGGAACACAGAATTGAACCGGCTCCCCAAGCTGAACCGCACCGCTGTGAACCAGCTGGAAATATCCCGCAAAATAGTAGACAATCTGCGGAGCAAGCCGTCCCCAGTTAATCGAATTGGCGCTGCTCAAATGCTTATTTTCCCGCGCACAGTCTTCGGCAAACGCCGCGTCGGTGAATACCTTCTTCACCCCGGTCTGTGCGTCATCAAAGTTGCCCTGCACCGCAAACACATGGACGTTTTTCCCTTCCTGGGTTGCCATCTGAAGCCGCTGCATCTCGCTGGTTCCATGGTCAGGATAAAAAACGGCAATCTCGATTCCGTCCAGGTCCCGATACCCTTCCAGCGCCGCTTTGCCGGTATCGCCGGAGGTTGCCACCAGGATTGCGGTCTTGCTGGTATCCCCGTTGATCCGCTTTGCTTCGGTCATCAACAGTGGCATCAGCTGAAGCGCATAATCTTTGAACGCACAGGTCGGCCCATGCCAAAGTTCCATGCTAAACAGACCATCCTCTAGCCGAACCACCTTGGCGGGCAGATCGCCAAATCGGCCCGCGCCATAGGCTTTCTGTGCTGCGGCGCGCAGAAACGCCTCGCTGTAATCGGTCAGATAAAGGCCGAGCACCTTCGCCGCGAGGGCGCAGTAATCCAGATCGATCAGTTCGGCAAGATCAACATGGGGGATCTCCCTCGGAACAAAGAGACCACCGTCGGGCGCAATCCCCTGTAAAATCGCCTGCGATGCGCTGCGGCGCAGCGCGCTGTCTCTGGTGCTGTAATATTCCATCCCGGTCTTCCCCTCTCTCATGCGGTAAATGCGTTTTCAATCCGCTCGACCCTTGTGACCTCGTCGCCGCGGTAATAGATCTCTACCACGTCAAAACGGATCGCACAGCCATCGTCTCCGAACTTTTCCAGGTACCCTTTCGCTGCGGCGATAATCCGCCGTTGTTTTTGAGCTGTTACCGCCTCCCGCGGGAGTACGGCGCTTCCTTCAGCACGGGTTTTAACCTCGGCAAAGATCAACTGGCCCTTTCCTTTTGCGACGAGATCAATCTCTCCCATTCTTGTTCTAAAATTTGAGGCGATCAGCCGATAACCCGCCTTGCGATAGGACTTTGCTGCCGCGACCTCACCGAGAATCCCGGCTGTTTTGCGGTCCATCAGACAATCCCCCTTTTTTTGAGAAAGCTTTTGCGGTAAAAATCCTGAATTCCGTACTGCTCGATCAACTGGTAGTGCAGTTTGGTCGGATACCCCTTGTGCTTTTCAAACTGGTATTGCGGATACTGTTTCGCAAGTTCCAGCATATATCGATCCCGCGACACCTTTGCGAGGATGGAGGCTGCCGCGATGCTCGCGGAGGTCGCATCCCCTTTGACAATCGCCCGAGCCGGAATCGACAGGCCCTCGGGACAGCGGTTACCGTCGATCAACGCAAGGCGGGGCGACGGGGAAAGTCCCTCCACCGCCTGCCGCATCCCCAACATAGTTGCCTGCAAAATATTGATCTCGTCGATCGTCTGCGGACTGACCATCACGATCTTATAGGCAATCGCTGTGTCAATAATCTGGGGATAAAGCGCTTCCCGCTTTTTCTCGCTGAGCTTTTTTGAATCATTGATTCCATCAAGCGGTTTCTGGGGATCCAGAATCACCGCAGCAACACAAACCGGACCGGCAAGCGGTCCGCGACCGGCCTCATCCACCCCGCAGATCAGACCGTATTCCGCCGAGAGGGGCTCATCAAAGAGATACAAACTCAACGTGATTCCTCCCCCCGGGTCGGAAAGCAAGCGGTTTCGGGGCTTTCAAGCGAGATCGCCCCCAGCTTGCTGGCCCGAAACTCATCCAGCACCGTGATCGCGGCACGGGAAAGATCAACCTCTCCGCCCGAGATCAACATCCCGCGATTCTTACCGATTGCCTCGAGCAGCTCATACCGCTCGAGTTCCAGCTGTTCAGAACGCAGTTTATACCGCTGCGCCAGTTTATCCGGATACAGGCGTTTGACCTCTTCGAGCAGTTCGGCCGCAATCTCCTCGACATCCAGAATGTCATCCTTGATCGAGCCGATAAAGGCCAGGTTGACCGCGGTGCGCGGCTCCTCAAACTTTTTCCAGAGAACGCCGGGCATATCCAGCAGATCATACTTGCCGGCCGTAACCCATTGCTTTCCCCGGGTCACGCCGGGGCGATCCTCTGCCTTTGCCCGCTGTCCACCCGCAAAACAGTTGATAAAAGTAGATTTGCCGACGTTTGGGATTCCGACCAGCATCAGCCGAATCTGCGCGCCGGAAATCCCCTTCTCCTCCCGCCGGGCCAGCAGCGGAGCCAGCGCGCGGTCCACCTCTGCCTTGACCCCTGCGGCTGCCCCCTTTTTCTTGCTGGAGACCGCAACACAGGCGCTGTGCTCGCTACGGAACCGAGCAAGCCAGCGGCTGGTCACCGCAGGGTCAGCAAGATCGCTCTTGTTGAGCAGATAGATCCGCGGCTTGTCTCCCAAAAGGGCCTCGATCTCAGGGTTCAGGCTGGAAGCCGGAATTCGTGCATCAAGCAAAACCAATACCGCGTCGACCTTTTTCAGCTCGGTTCCAATCAGTCGCAGCGTCTTCGCCATGTGGCCCGGAAACCATTGAATCTGCCGTTGATTGAGCGTGTCGCTCATTTGATCACTCCTATCGAAGAAAGCGGAAGAACCCGGAAAAAGACCTTACCCAAGATATCCCGGGTATCAATAAATCCAACGCTGGTGTCCCTGCTGTCCAGCGATTCCCGCCGGTTATCTCCCATCACAAACGCCATCCCCTGTGGAACGGTGAGTGGAAACGAGACGTCTCCTTTTCGGAATGGGGTGGAACCGACATAGGGCTCGTCCAGCAGCATACCATTGACAAAAACCTCGCTGGTTTCAAAATTGATGTCGATCTCGTCACCGCCAAGTCCAATGATCCGTTTGACTAGCGGCTCCCCGTACTCGGTATAGCCATCCACTACGATAACATCCCCACGCTTTGGCGTATAGCCGATGCTGCGAACCAAAATCTTATCCCCGCCGATCAGAGTCGACTCCATCGAGCTGCCAGAAACGGTCACCGCCCGGACAAAAAAGACGAAAACGAGCACCAGCAGAGCGGTGGCAAAAGCCAGGCTCTCCACCCACTCGATCGCTGCGCGCATTGTCGTATCGCGCTGGCTGTGTTCCATCCGCCCTTTCCCTCCTTTGTATATGAAAAGAGGACCGAACCCCGTGCGGCAGCCCGGCCGTAGCCCGGGCTGTAAACGCCCAAGACAGCAAGGTGCGGGTCCGATCCCCGTTTTCTTTCAGATATAGCAAAAAAGGGACAATCGCTTGTCCCTTTTGCCGTATTTATCTGAGCTGCTCCTTGACCTTCGCAGCCTTGCCCACACGATCGCGCAGATAGTACAGCTTCGCGCGGCGCACGCGGCCATAGCGAACGACCTCGATCTTCTCCACGAACGGGGAGTTGAGCGGGAAAACACGCTCGACGCCAACGCCATAAGCGGTGCGGCGAACGGTGAAGGTCTCGGCGACGCCACCGTGACGCTTGGCAATAACGGTGCCCTCAAACGCCTGAATACGCTCGCGCTCGCCTTCCTTGATCCGAACCGAAACGCGGACGGTGTCGCCAATGTTGAACTTCGGGCTGTCGGTCTTGACCATGCCCTCGGTCATGATTTTCATAGCATCCATGAATCCAAATCCTCCATTTTTTGTTCGACATTCATTCCCGCACCCATCCGGAACGGCAGAGGACTGTCTGTTTAATGATTGTCATTATCCCGCTGGATGGCTACCAGCGGCATTAACGCTTAAATATTTTATCACATCAAATCCGGTTTTGCAAGGCTTTTTTTCTAGGTTATCTGAATTTTTCAAAGGTTTCAGTCAGCAGCTGGGTGCGGCAGATCGAAGCATCCAGCGGATCAATGCCGGTTGCCTGCTCCAGCGCGCTGAGAATCAGGTCGGGATTGATGTTCAACGTACTGCCCGCCGGCAGCGTCAGGTCAAGGCAGGCACCTTGGGTAAAGGGCAGCCAATCCCGCTTTTGCAGATAGGGCGCGAGATCCATCTGCTTGATTCCGCCCCGTTTGGTGCGCTTGTCCACCAAGAGCTGCGGACGGCTGAAAAAGGCCTCGGCCTTTTTGCGGATTGACTCACCGTCTCCTTCAAACCGGATCAGATACCGCGCCCAGGCAATTTTGCCCGAGCCCATTTCGGGCCGGGTCACCGCGAACACCTCAATGCCCCGGGGAAGCGCGCGGTTGAGCTGCCAGTAAATTGCATCGATGTCGGGCCGGTCCTGCTCGGTCTTGAAATCAAAACTCTCGGTAATACTCTGCTGACCCAGCGGCAGCGGCAGCGCAAAGGTCAGGTAGATGTGGGGATTAAAGCCTTGGGTATACCACACCGGCACCCCCGCACGCTTGAGCGCGCGTTGCACCACCCGCTGAAGATCGAGATGGGAGATATAACAAGCCTCGTCCCGCTTAACGAACCACACTCTGATCGTTTGCAACGCACTTTCCGCCCCCCATCAGTTTATTGGCACCACAACCGCTGCACTTTCGATTGCAGGGCATGGTGGTCTGGGCCTGCTGGGCCCGGTTGAACTCCTCGATCAGGAAAGACTTGTCCACCCCATAGCTGAAGTGCTCCCACGGAGTAATCTCGTCGAACGGGATCGGCCGATTCGCAAAAAAGGCCATATCAATGCCGCATTTTTTGAAGCAGTCGACCCAGGTGTCAAATTTGAACAGGTCGCCCCATCCATCAAAGCAACAGCCGTTTTTATAGGCCTCAACCAGCACCTTGGAGAGCTTGCGGTTTCCCTTGGCGAAGACCGCTTCAAGAAAGCTGATGCGGGCGTCATGGTAGCTGACCGAAATCTTTTTGCTCCGCACACAGCTGAGCAGGTACTGCTGCTTCTCCCGCAGCTGCTCCATCGTATCCTGCGCGGCGAACTGGAACGGGGTAAAGGGCTTGGGCACAAAACAGGCCACGCTGATCGAAACGGTGACCCCCTTCCCCTTCGGCTTGGTCGGCAGGCTGTAAAAGAGATCCACCACCGCCTGCGCGGTGTCGGCGATCCCCTTGATGTCCTCCATCGTCTCGGTGGGCAGGCCCATCATGAAATACAGCTTGACCGCAGTATAACCGTTCTGGAATGCGAGGGTGCAGCTTCGCAGCACCTCCTCCATCGTGACATTCTTGTTGATGACGTCCCGCAGCCGCTGGGTACCGGCTTCCGGCGCAAAGGTCAGACCGCTCTTGCGTACCCGGGTGGTTTTCTCAACCAGGCTCTCCGAGAAGTTATCGATCCGCAGCGAGGGCAGCGCGAGGTTGACATGCTCGCGCGGGGTCCATTCAAGCAGCTTGTCCAGCAGCGGTTCGAGTTGGCTGTGGTCGCTGGTGGACAGCGAGGTCAGCGAAACCTCGTCATAGCCGGTATTGCGACACAGATCCTGCGCCGCGCCGTTGAGCATATCGGCATCCCGTTCCCGCATCGGCCGGTAGATGAATCCCGCCTGGCAGAACCGGCAGCCGCGCACACAGCCGCGCAGCACCTCGACCATCGCGCGATCGTGCACCGCGCCCACCATTGGCACCGTGAAGTGGGTCGGCAGCGGCTGGTGGCGGAAGTTGGGCAATATCGCCTTTTCGATCACCCGCGGCGCGCCCTTGTGGACGACGACATGCTTGACCGTGCCATCCTTGTTATACTGAACCGTATATAGGGAAGGCACATAGACTCCCTTGATTTTTGACAGGTTGACCAGCAGTTCTTCCTTTGATAGGCCGCGGCGCTTGGCGTCGATCACCGCATCGCAGAGGGCGGGCAGCTGCTCTTCTCCTTCGCCCAGCATGATCGCATCAAAAAAGTCCGCCACCGGTTCAGCGTTGCAGGTGCAGGGGCCGCCGGCGACGATCAGCGGGTACTCAAGCCCTCTCTTGCGTGCATAAAAAGGGATTCCTGCCAGATCCAGCATCGCGAGGATATTGGAATAGGACAGCTCATACTGTAGCGTAAAACCCACGATATCAAACTGGGAAAGCGGCGTCTTGCTCTCGATCGAAAAGAGCGGAATCTCAAGCTCGCGCATCTGCTCTACCATATCCACCCAGGGCATAAACGCCCGCTCACACCAGATATTCTCCCTCGCATTGAGGATCTCATACAGGACCTTCATTCCGAGAAAGGACATGCCGACCTCGTAGGTATCGGGAAAGCAGAATGCAAACCGGCACTCAACCTGTTTGGGATCCTTGTAAACGCTGCCGAGTTCGCCGCCGGTATACCGGCCGGGCTTTTGCACCGCGAGCAACGCCTTTCTGAGTTTTTTGTCGATCATCTAATGCCTCCAACGGCAGAAAGCGCCGCAGCGCCCCGCCATCCAATTTCTCGTACTGTATTACTATATCAAAATCCGCGGCGTTCTTCAACCAAAGCGGCGAAAAAGCTTTATTCCCGCAGATTTTTGGCAATCAGCGCGAGGGTCATCAGACAAAACAACACCAAAAGGACAAACCCGTTCCGTTGACGCAGGAACAGCCAGAACCCCAGAATTGCGACAACAAGACAGCAAAGGGCTGAAAAATAGCGCAGACCACGCGCCGCCCGCTCTCCCAGAATGTTGTGGATCAGCCTTCCCCCGTCAAGGAACCCTATCGGGAGCAGGTTGAAAAGGGCAAGGCAGAGATTTTCACAGGCAAAAAAATACCGGGCAAAGGTGGCGCGGGACAGGATCAGCAACCCCGTCAGGGCGGCGACAACCAGGTTTGCCAGCGGCCCGCTGAGCAGCAGCAAGTTTTCTTTTATAAGGGAAAGTTGCTCTCCGTCCATCTCGATCTTGAGGCCGCAGAGACTGCACCCCACCTGCGGCAGCCGTCCGGTGAGCATCCAAAAGGCAAGAATATGACCTCCCTCGTGCAATACCGCACAAATCAGCGATAGTTTGGCAAAACCGGAAGGGTCAAAGAGCAGCACCAGTGTCAGCGCGGCAAGCAGCGGCACCGGCGCCTGAACAAAAAAATGCCGTTTCAAAGTCCGAGTGCCGGCGCGGGATCCACCCGGACGCCGTCGATCAACAGTTCAAAATGCAGGTGTGGTCCAGTCGAAACCCCGGTACTGCCGACTAGTCCAATCGTCTGCCCTCGGACTACCTTCTGTCCTACTGCTGTGTCAATCCGAGAGAGGTGGTTGTAGGTTGTACAGATGTTGGCTGAATGGATCACCTTAATATAGTTTCCATTGATGTCATCCTGTCCCGTTTCCGCCACAACACCCGGCCAGACGGTCACGATCGGGGTTCCCTCCGGTGCTGCGAGATCTACCCCGGTATGAAAATCGGTTTTTCCGGTAATTGGGTGAATCCGGTATCCGAATGGCGAGGAAAGAACCCCTTCCACCGGCTGGCAGGGCAGGTCGCTGAGCTGATAAGGCGCGAGGGTTACTGTTTTGAGATACTCTGCGTGGGTGATTTCATACTGTCCTCCCTGACCCAGATCTTCGGACGATGTCTCCGCTGCCGACTCGTCCATCTGATCCACCGCCTCCCGCAGCTTGTCCTGCAAACCGACAATCTGTGCGCTGGCAAAGCGGAATAGTTCACCGCTGCTGGTCAGCGAAACGCCCTCGGTGAGCATCTTTTCATAGTAGGCTCGCAGCTGGTTAAAGTAATCCGGTGAAAGGCTGCGGGTGAGCAACACAAAAAGCAGTACCACCACACAGAAAATCAGTTGGACAACCAATAGGGGGCTAACCTGATCCTCTTCTCTTTTTCCGCCCCCCTGTGTTGGGGCGCGAAAAATTTTCTTTTCTCTCTTTTCCATCTGTGCTGCTTGCGTTTCTTCCGGTACGCTCTTGACCCATTGCTCCATGCTGTTCTCTCCGATCTTTGGTCCTTTTTCAAAAACCTATGCAAAAAAGGTCTCGGGCAGAACCCGAGCAGCAGAGCAAAAAAATGGCGGCAGTTTGAAACTGCCGCCAAAATCCGATCAAAATATATTATTTTTGTGCCAGATAATCGCAGATTGCAGCCGCAGCCTTCTTGCCCGCGCCCATCGCCGAAATGACGGTCGCGGCACCGGTCACCGCGTCACCACCGGCCCAGACCGCCTCCTTGGAGGTGTGCATCCACTCGTCCACAACAAAGCAGCCGCGTCGATTGGTCTCGAGATCGGGGGTTGTGTTCTTGATTAGCGGGTTTGGGCTGGTGCCGATTGCCATGATGACCGCATCGGTTTCCAGTTCAAACTCCGACCCCTCCACCGGAACCGGACGACGGCGTCCGCTTGCATCCGGCTCGCCGAGCTCCATCCGCACACAGCGCAGCGCACGAACATGACCGTTTTCATCGCCGAGGACCTCGACAGGATTGATCAGGGTACGGAAGACAACCCCTTCCTCCTGCGCGTGCTCGACCTCCTCTTTCCGCGCCGGCATCTCCTCCATGCTGCGCCGGTAGACGATTGAAACCTCATTGGCCCCCATCCGCAGCGCACAGCGGGCGGCATCCATCGCGACATTGCCGCCGCCGACCACCGCGACCCGCTCTGCATGGATCGCCGGAGTATCTGCCTCGGGTTGATAGGCTTTCATCAGGTTGATTCGGGTCAGGTACTCATTGGCCGAATAGACTCCGAGCAGCATCTCACCGGGAATGTTCATAAAGTTGGGCAATCCCGCTCCGGTGGAGACAAAAACCGCCTCATATCCGTCGGCAAACAACTCATCGATCGAGCAAATCTTGCCGACCACCTCGTTGGTGCGGATCTCCACCCCCATCTCGGTCAACCCCTCGATCTCGCGGCGGACGATCTTCTTGGGCAGCCGGAACTCCGGGATGCCGTAGGAAAGCACGCCACCTGCAAGATGCAGCGACTCAAATACGGTGACTGCATGCCCACAGCGGGCAAGATCGCCTGCACAGGTCAGGCCTGCCGGCCCTGCGCCAATCACCGCAACCCGGTGACCGGTCGGCGCCGGGCGCTGTGCCGGCTGCGCGGGCTGTGCATTGTGCCAGTCGGCGACAAAACGCTCAAGACGGCCGATCGCCACCGGCTGGCTCTTGATGCCGCGCACACAGTTCTTTTCACATTGGTTCTCCTGCGGGCAAACCCGGCCGCAGACGGCAGGCAGCGAGGAGTGTTTGGAGATCGACTGGAACGCCTCTTCGAGATTTCCCTCTCGCAGCCGCGCGATAAAGTCCGGAATATCGACGTTGACCGGGCAACCTGCAACGCAGGGCTTATTTTTGCAGTTAAGGCAGCGTTCTGCCTCTGCCTGAGCCTGCTCGAGGGTGTAGCCCAGCGCAACCTCATCGAAATTGCAGCGCCGCTGCTCAGGCGGCTGTACCGGCATCTCATGCCGTTCGATAGAAAGATTCGCCATTATTTCACCCCCAAAAGCCGGCAGACATGGTCTTTCTTCTCCGCTTCCTGTGCGCGATAACTGCCGTTGCGCTTCATCAATTCGTCAAAATCCACCTCATGACCATCAAAATCCGGGCCGTCGACACAGGCGAACTTCACCTTGCCGCCGACGGTGACTCGGCAGCCGCCGCACATACCGGTTCCATCAATCATGATCGGATTCAGGCTGACTGTCGTCGGAATATTGTATTCTTTGGTCAGATTGCTGACTGCCCGCATCATCGGCACCGGCCCGATCGCAATGACCCGATCATAGTCTGCGCCCGCCTCGATCTGCTCGCGCAGCAGGTCGGTCACGAAACCCTTGCAGCCGTTGCTGCCGTCGTCGGTCGCGAGAAACAGCCGATCGCTGGCCGCCCGCATCTCCTCCTCGAGGATAATGATATCCTTGTTGCGGAAACCGGCAATCAGATCCACCGGAGTTCCCTGCTCATGCAGATATTTTGCCTGAGGATAGGCGATTGCACAGCCTACGCCGCCGCCGACGACCGCAACTTTGCGATAACCATCCAAATGAGTGGGCACACCAAGCGGGCCGGCGACGTCGGTCACCGCGTCCCCCTCGTTCAGCGCACCGAGCAGCATCGTGCCGGCGCCAACCTTCTGGAATACGATCTGAATCGTACCGGCCTGCCGGTCGTAGTCCTCAATCGTGAGGGGAATCCTCTCCCCCAGCTCTCCGGTACGGACGATCACAAACTGGCCGGGCAACGCCTTGGCCGCAATCTTCGGGGCAAAAAGACGAAGCAGGGTTGTCGTCTCATTCAGCTCCTGCTTTTTCAGTATCTCGTACAAAGATCCTCACTTCTCCCTTCCGGCCCGGCATCTGTGTGCCGGCCGTAAAACTCCACACCCATTATAAACAATCCCGGGCCTTCCTGCAACAAGGCCCGGGAAAACAGGAATCAAATCAGTCGGCCAACGCATCAAGCGCAACCTGCGCGTAGAGTGCGATACCAATTTCAAAGGCGCTCTCATCAATCATAAAGTGATCGCTGTGCTGCGGCGCCTCTCCGCCCGCACCGAGGGTGAAGAAAGCGGCCTTGGCATGTGCGGTATACTCGGCAAAATCCTCACCGCCCATCTGCAGCCGGTCGATCCGCTGCACCAGCGAAGGATCGCATACCTTGTTCGCCGCACCAAAGGCCAGATCGGTCATCTTGGGATCACTGATGAGCACCTCGGTGATGCTGTGATATTCTACCTCGGCCTGGGCGCGGAAGGTTGCGGCAGTTTCCTCCGCAATTCGGGTGACCACGCCGGGCAGCGCATTGTGAACCTCGCGGCTAAAGCTGCGGATCGTCCCTTCCAATACCGCCTCACCTGCGACGATATTCCAGCGGGTACCGGAATGGAAGCTGCCGACCGTGACAACCAGCGGATCCACCGGTGCAAACTCCCGGCTGACCATCGTCTGAAGATTCATTACCAGCGCGCTGCCGGCAACTACTGCGTCGACGCCGGTCTGCGGCATTGCACCGTGGCAGGCACTTCCCTTAACGGTGATCTTAAACTGATCGGTCGCCGCGGCGCTGGGGCCAGCCTTGCCGGAAATCAGACCAATCGGCTCCTGGGCGGCAATATGGATGCCGAAGATACTGTCAACCCCTTCGAGCGCACCCTGGCGAATCGCCAACTTTGCACCCTCGCCGATCTCCTCGGCCGGCTGGAAAATGAACCGGACGGTACCGGCAAAGCTGTCCTTTACACGATTGATCAGCTTCACCGCACCCAGCAGCATTGCGGCATGAGAATCGTGCCCACAGGCATGCATCAGTCCCTCGTTCTCGCTGGCAAACGGCAGGCCGGTCTTTTCGGTAATGCTCAGCGCATCAATATCGCCGCGCAGCGCGACCGTTTTGCCGGGCTTTGCGCCTTTGACCTCTGCAATAATTCCGGTTGGATCCAACCGGCGATAGCTGACCCCCAGCTTGTCCAGTTCCTCTGCAATCCGGTCGGTGGTGCGAAACTCCTGCAAGCTGGCCTCCGGGTGACGGTGCAGGTCCCGGCGAAATTCAATGATTTCCGGCATCATCTCATGGGCAAGTGCTCTGATCTCCATAGGTAAACCCCCTCTTTACTGACAATCTTTTTTCTAAAAGTACCACAAAACCCTAAAATAGTAAACCGTGAGAAATGACAAAAATCTTTTTGGCGCGCAAAAAAGGCGGGTGACTTCTCACCCGCCTTGCGCTGTTATTTCTTGCTCAAACGCTCCCGCAATCTACGCAGCAGAGAAGGTCTGCGAATCTTCCGCACTTCGGCCTTCTTTTTGCTCTGTCCCGCAGGGGATCTTTTTCCGTTTTTCAATGCATACCCTGCATAGATCTCCGCCCAGCTGTTGGCAAAATAATCGTACATCTCCATCTGACTGTCGACGATTGCCTCGCCCTCCGCCCGCTTGACCTTGGTATAGGTTCCGTCAGGGCACATCCTTCGCGCGTTGACGTTGTCCCGCAGCTGGTAGTTCATCATATTGATCAGGGTATTCTTGATCGCAGGATCCTCGATTCGAACACCAATCTCGACCCGGCGCTCGGTATTTCGGGTCAGGAAATCGCCCGAAGCAATATAGACCCGCCGTTCTTCCCCGACGCCAAAGATATAGATGCGGCTATGCTCCAGATACCGGCCGACAATACTGCGAACCTCAATGTTTTCGGTTTTACCCGGAACCCCTGCCTTAAAGCAGCAGATACCACGGATGACCATTCGCACCGGAACACCGGCACAGCTGGCCTCGGAAAGCTTGAGGATAATGTCGCGGTCGCTGACCGAATTGCACTTGAGTTCAATCGCAGCCTCTTTGCCCGCCCGCTTAGCATCGATCTGCCGCTGAATCTCTTCCAGCAGCACCGATTTGAAACGCAGCGGCGCCACCAACAACCGCTGTGTCTCGGCCGTCGTCTTCTCGACCGCGAGATCGTTGAAGACCTCTGCGACCTCCTCGCCAAGTGCCTGATCCGCGCTGACAAAGCACAGATCGGTATAAAGCTCTGCCGTTTTTTCGTTGTAGTTTCCGGTACCGATCTGGGAGATGTACCGGTACTGTCCATCAACTTTTCTTGTAATCAGGGTCAGCTTAGAGTGCACCTTGTACTCATCAAACCCATAAATTACAGTACATCCCGCATCTTCCAGCTGCTTGGACCAATCAATGTTATTCTGCTCATCAAACCGCGCCCGCAGCTCCACGATGGTAACGACCTCTTTGCCGCGCTCTGCGGCATTGATCAAAGCCTCGACAATCTTGGAGTCGGTCGCCATCCGGTACAGAGTCATCTTGATTGAGATGACGGTGGGATCCTCCGCCGCCTCATTGAGCATATTGATAAAGGGCCGGATGCTCTGGAACGGGTACGCAATCAGTACATCCTGCTCATTCACCGCCTTGGTCAGGCTGAAATCTGCCGGCGGCTGCATCGGTCGAACCGGCGAATAAAACAGCTGCGAAAGTCCCTCAGAAGAAAGCCTCGCGGTGAGCGGACGCACAAAATTCATTGCCAGCGGCGCGGACTGGGCAAAGCATTGGCGACGATTGAGCATCAACTTGTGGCAGAGGAACTCGATCATCTCATCCGACGCTTTGGGCGTAATCTGAAGGCGGACAGCCGCCAGTTTTCGCCGTTTTTTGAGCAGCTCGCTCATCACTTCACGGTAATCAAGATCCTGATCCTGCATTGCCTCTTGCAGGTTGATGTCGGCATTGCGGGTCACCCGGAAAATGCAGCTTTCGGTTACAGCATATCGCCCAAATGCCAGATGAGCAAAACAGCGCACCAGTTCCTCCACCAGCGCGACCTTGGTGACCTCCCCCACCCTTACAAAGATCAGTCGTTCAAATTGACTACTGATCGGCAGGATTCCGAAGGACTCGGTATTGTCACCCTTATCTTTTACCTTCGCACCGACATAGGTCTCAAGGTTCCGCAAAAACGGAAATGGGTGGCGGCGGTCGATGATCTGCGGTGAGAGAACCGGATACAGTTCCGAAAGAAAATACTTTTTCCAGAACCGCTCCTCCTCTTTGTCAAGTTTGGAAAAATCGACCTTCTCATAGCCGTACTCTTTCAGGCGGGAAAAAAGCTTATTGACGATTTTGTCGCAATGTCCCTGCAGCTCACCCACAACCGGCATAATTGCATGCAGCTGTGCGGTAGGGGTCATATTTGTTTTATTCTCTTTCTTCTCTTCCTTGAGCAGGGTCTGATCATACAACGAGCCCACCCGGATCATAAAAAACTCATCCAGATTGCTCCCATAGATCGATGCAAAGTTAAACTGCTCGGCCAACGGGACCCGCTTGTCTCGCGCCAGTTCAAGAACCCTGCGATTAAACTCCAGCCAGCTGAGTTCCCGGTTGATGAAAATGGTGTTTTTCCCTTCCGCGCTACTCATAAAAGATTCCACCTCTTGTTTTTTACCCCTTAAGGGGCATTGGCTCACACAAAAACATAATCCCTGATTTCAGCAAGGATTTTCTCTCCGATCCCCTTGACCTCGAGAAGTTCCTCCACCGAAGAAAACGCCCCGTGCGTCTTTCGATACGCAACAATCGCCTGTGCACGGGCCGGGCCGATGCCCGGCAACACCTGAAGACACGCTTCATCTGCCGTGTTGAGATTGACCTTTTCCTCAACTCCGATTTGCGGCTGTGTAGCTGCTGTCACAGGCGTATAGCCGGAAGCGTAAAGCGGCGGATAGTACGCCAGCGCAGTCATCAGCAAAACAACTGCGAGCAGTCCGAGCCCGGCCCAGATCCGCCGCATCCAAATCCGCTCATTCTCCATAGCAGCGGATGAGTTCATAGAGCAGTTGGGCAACGCCGCCGTCCATACAAGGCAGCACCGTTTTTTCACAGGCAAGCTTGACCTGCGGCACCGCATTTTCCACCGCGATCGGATGTCCTGCAACCTTCATCATCGCCAGATCATTGTAGTAGTCCCCGATTACATAGAGATTCTCCCGCTCAACCGAGAGCTGGTCACACAGTTCCTTCAAAGCCGCGCCTTTGTTCACACCGCTGGGCATCAGTTCCAGATAAACCGGGCTGGTCGTGACAAAATACCCGCCCTCCCATTGCTGTGCAGTCGCATACTTTTCCAGTCGGGCAATCGCTTCCGGCGATCCACCGAAGAGAATCTTGTACCACTCTCCCGGAATATCCTCAAGCGGCGCAACCACATAGGGCAATCCCTCGTGGAGAGTATGGAGAGAAACCTGATCCCCGCAGAACGGCTGATACATTCTGCCGTTGCTGGCCAGGATTTCCACGCCGATCGTAGGATCCTGCTCCCGCAACAGATGGATTGCCGAAAGCGCGGTCTGTCGGGGCAGAAAGTGCTCTGAGATTGCCTCTCCCTTTTTGTAATCATATAGCATTCCGCCATTAAATACAATGGCCGGTGCACTCAAAGGAAGGTCTCCCAGCGCATTTTTTACCGAAATCGGGCTTCGCCCGCTCGCAATTGTAAAACGGCCGCCCAACATGGTAAACAATCGAATTACCGTTTCATTGCACGGCGGCAAGCCAGCCGGAGCGGTGAGCAGCGTCCCGTCGAGGTCGCTGACGACTAACAGATCCTGCAAGCGCTTTTTCATCTTGACTCTTCCTTTTGCAGTTTATGTAAAAAATTCGTAAAATACTCCGGCAGCGGCGCGTTGAACTCCAGATATTCTCCTGTTGCAGGATGCACAAAGCCCAGCGTTCCCGCATGAAGACATTGTCCGCCCAATTCGCGGATTACCGCCCGCGGCCCATACACCGGGTCCCCCGCTACCGGATGGCCGATGCTCGCCATATGCACCCGAATCTGGTGGGTGCGGCCCGTTTTGAGCCGCAATTCAAGGTGGGTAAAACCGCGATACCGAGCCACTACGCGGTAGCCAGTCACCGCATTTTTGGCGTTTTTATTGGTCACCGCCATCTTTTTGCGGTCCTTTTCACTTCGCCCGATTGGCGCGTCGATCTGACCTTCCTCCTGCGCGAGCCCACCATAGACTACCGCCTGATAAACTCTGGTCATGCTGTGGATAGCCAGCTGTGCCGAGAGTGCTTGGTGTGCGGCGTCGTTCTTCGCAACCACCAGCAGGCCGCTTGTGTCCTTATCGATCCGGTGCACAATGCCAGGACGCAGTACTCCGCCAATGCCGGACAGGCTCCCCTTGCAATGGTAAAGCAACGCATTAACCAGCGTTCCCTCACTATTGCCGGGCGCAGGGTGCACTACCATTCCCTTGGGCTTATTGACCACTAAAAGGTCCTTGTCTTCGTAGAAGATCTCCAGCGGAATTGGCTCTGCTTTGACCTCGAGCTGTTGCGGCGCGGGAAAGTCGCAGCTGACTACATCCCCCTCTTTGAGACGCGCACTCTTTGGAGCCGGACCATCGTTGAGCTGTACCCTTCCGTCGACAATCAGCTGTTGGATCCTGCTTCGGGTCGCCCCCTCCAGCTGCCCGGCAAGGAACCGGTCGATCCGCCAGCCTTCCTGCTCCGCACCAACGACAAACCGATACAGATTATCTTCCATCCTGGTTGTCCTGCCCCTCTGTTTCAACAGGCTGCTTCTTTTTGTCGCGTGCCTTCCACTCGCTGAGCAAAAAATAGAGAATCAGCAGCGCAAACCCGACGGTGATAAAGCAGTCCGCAACATTGAAGACGGCAAAGTCGATAAAGGTGGTCGCAAAGAAATCGACGACATAACCGGTTCGGACCCGATCAATCAGGTTCCCCACACCACCTGCGAAGATAAGAACCAGAGCCGCCTGGCAGAACTTGGATGTAGAGAGGGTCTTGGTCAGTATCAGATACAATACAACCGCCAGCGCAATCGAGGTTACCCCGATCAAAAACCACCTGCCCCATTCCTTATCTGCGAGCATACTGAACGCCGCGCCCTCGTTGCGGGTGTACCGCAGTTCCATGATACCGGGCAGAAAGGGGGCTGCTTTGTCCGGGGCAAGCGCGATGGTCGCCCAATATTTTGTCAGCTGATCCAGGCCGATCAAGACCACAATCGAAATTATCGTAAGTAACATTCCATTTTCCTTTTCAGAGGCCTATCAAAGGCCCCGTATCTTCAGCTTTTTTGTCAGTTGCAGAAATAGCGGTGCAAATGGACTGCACCGCTATTTTCATTGATTCATTGTTCAGGAGTTGAGAATCGCGGCGCAGCGGGCACAGAGAGTCGGGTGCTTCGGATCGGAACCGACATCCTCAGTAAACATCCAGCACCGGGCGCACTTTTCACCCTTTGCATGTGCGACGGTGACCGCCAGTCCTTCCATATCGCCCTTGCGGCCCTCGTCGCCCTTTCCGACAACTACCTTGGAGACAATGCAGAGTTCCGCGAGCTGTGCCTCAAGCGGCTTAGCAAAATCATACAGCGCATCCGCACAGTTAAGGCAAACCTCAGCCTCGAGCGAAGCACCGATCACCTTGGCGTTGCGCGCCTCCTCCAGCGCCTTGCGGACATCATCCCGGATCTTGATGATCTCATCCCACTTAGCCCACTCATCGTCGGTCAGAGACCAGCTGCCGGGCAGATCAATGTCCTCACAGGCGACATACTTCTGCTTGCCGTTGAACGCGGGGATCGCCTCCCAGATCTCCTGCGAGGTAAAGGAGAGGATCGGCGCAATCAGCTTGGTCAGCGAGACCAGGATCCGGAAGATCACAGTCTGAGCGGCACGGCGCTTGGCGCTGTCCTCTTTATTGACATACATCCGGTCCTTGATGACGTCGAGGTAGAAGTTGGACATATCGACCACGCAGAACTTATGGATCGCATGATAAACCTTGCTGAAATCATAAGCGTCATAGCCGGCACGGCACTCTGCAACCAAACGATCAAGCGAAGCCAGCGCCCAGCGATCCAGATCCTCCAGCTTATCCCATTTGACAAGGTCGGTATCCGGTGTAAAGCCGTTCAGGTTGCCAAGGATAAAGCGGGCCGTATTGCGGATCTTACGATAGGCCTCGGACAGCTGTTTGAGGATTTCCTTGCTGATCCGCACATCTACCTGATAGTCGGAAGAAGCGACCCACAGCCGGATAATATCGGCGCCATAATCCTTGATGATCTCTTCAGGTGCAATGCCGTTACCCAGAGACTTGTGCATTGCACGGCCCAGACCATCGACGACCCAGCCGCAGCTGATGACATTCTTGTAAGGAGCTACGCCGCGCACCGCCACGCTGGTCAGCAGCGAGGACTGGAACCAGCCGCGATACTGGTCGCCGCCCTCGATGTAGAGGTCGCAGGGCCAGCAGAGCTCGGGCCGGGTCTCCAGAACAGCCATATGCGAAGAGCCCGAGTCAAACCAAACGTCCATGATGTCGCGGTCCTTCTCAAACTCGGTGCAGCCGCAGGAGCACGTCTCGGTGCCGTGCAGAATTTCATCTGCGGAATACTTGTACCAGGCGTCGCTGCCCTCTTTCTTGAACAGCTCGGCAACGGTATTGATCGAACTCTCGGTGATATGATACTTGCCGCACTTCTTGCAGTAGAAGACCGGGATCGGCACGCCCCAGGTCCGCTGACGGGAGATGCACCAGTCATTGCGATCCCGCACCATGCCGGTAATCCGCTCCTGACCCCATGCAGGCAGCCAGTTTACGCTCTCGATCGCCTTATAGGTTTCCTCCTTGAACGCCTCGACACTGCAGAACCACTGCTCGGTGGCGCGGAAGATGATCGGCTTGTGGCAGCGCCAGCAATGCGGATACTGGTGGGTCATATGCTGTACACCGAGCAGATGGCCGCTGTTGCGGATATGCTCGAGGATGACCTTGTTTGCATCGCCCAGTACACTGAGACCCTCAAACGGGCCGGCCTCCGCAGTCAGGAAGCCCGCCTCGTCAACCGGGCAGATGACCGGGATCTGCGGATAGTGGTTCTGGCAGACTTCAAAGTCCTCCACGCCGTGTCCGGGTGCGGTATGAACGCAGCCGGTGCCGGAGTCGAGGGTGACATGATCGCCAACGATCAACAGCGAATTGCGGTCGAGGAAGGGATGCTTGACCTCCATCAGCTCAAACTCGCTGCCCTTGAGTACCGTGTCGAGCACCTCGTACTCGGTAATGCCGCAGGCCTTCATCGTGGACTCGACCAGCGCCTCGGCCATGACATAGTAAGTATCGCCGACCTTGACGAAAGCATAATCAAAATCCGGGCCCAGGCAGATTGCGAGATTCGCGGGCAGGGTCCAGGTCGTGGTCGTCCAGATCACAAACCGGGTCTTCTCCATCGGGATACCCGCTTTGGCGAGAGCACCGTTGTCCTTGACCACCTGGAAGGCGACATAGATGGAATCGCACTCATCGTCGCTGTACTCGATCTCCGCCTCGGCGAGGGCGGTCTTATCGGTCGGGCACCAGTAAACGGCTTTCAGGCCCTTGTAGATATAACCCTTCTTTGCCATCTCGCCGAAGATCTTGACCTGGATCGCCTCAAACTCGGGCGCAAGGGTCAGGTAGGGATGATCAAAGTCACCGACAACGCCCAGCCGCTGGAACTCATCGGACATGATATCGACGTGTTTGAGCGCAAAATCGCGGCAGGCGCGGCGAAGCTCAAGCTGGCTGATGTTGGACTTATTCTCCCCTGCGGCCTCCAGCGCCTTGAGCTCGATGGGCAGGCCGTGGGTGTCATAGCCCGGAACATAGGGGGAGCAGAACCCGGCCATATTCTTATAGCGGACAATAATATCCTTGAGCACCTTGTTCATCGCCGTGCCCATGTGAATCTTGCCATTGGCGTACGGGGGGCCGTCGTGCAGAACGTAGAGTGGCTTGCCCTCGTTGCTCTTGAGGATCTGATGATATAAATCATCTTTTTTCCACTGTTCTACCATGACCGGTTCTTTCACCGGCAGCCCTGCGCGCATGCTGAAATCCGTCTTGGGCAGATTTAGCGTTTTGTTGTAATCTTCCTGCACTGGTAATCTCTCCTCACTCATACTATTCTCTCACCGTCAAATGGGGTTATATCTCCATTTGTACTTCGGCAACCGATGGCTCGTCCACCGCTTGCTGCTCCGGCTCCACCATATCCGGCTCCTCGGGCTGAGGTTGATCCTCCGGCCCAAAAACGGTGGTGTGCACCTTCTCCACGCTGTCGTCCAACTCGCTGAGCGCTTTGATGTGCTTTTGATACAGCGCGAGAATACTGCCCTTGAAAGCGCTGACCTCCGCTTCGAGCGCGCGAAGTTTCTCTTTCTCCTCACGTTCCCTCTCATCGGCAGCTTCCAAAATTCGCTGCGCCTTTCCGGTCGCTTCGCGAACCATCCCATCCGCCTTGATCCGCGCTTCATGAATGACATTCTCTCCCAGTCGCTGGGCATTGATCAGCGCAGATTTTAGGGTTTCCTCCTCGGAGCGGTATTCCTCTACTTTCTGCGCGAGAATATAGAGTTTCTTCTCCAGGTCTTCCCGCTCTGCGTTGAGCTGATCAACCCCCGCGGCAACCTGCTCCAAAAATGCATCCACATCCTCAGTACGGTACCCGCGCATCGATTTTTCAAAAGTTATCGATCTGATCTCTTCGGACGACAACATAGGAAACCACCTCAATCAATATTTGATACAGGTCAAAAAAACACGTCCCTTTCGGCTCACACCGCCAAGTTCCGACAGCCGAAATCTGCCAATACCCCGAACGGTGACAAGATCTCCCTCTTCCAACTGGGTCGAGACGCTGGTACAGGATCGATGATTGATCTGCACCCGATCGGCACGAATCAACTCCGCCGCGGTCTCTCTGCTCTGATGCAGCACCCCCGACACCACGGCATCCAGCCGCGGCGAGGCAACACTAAGCCGTACCGGTTCCCCCTGCGGGGCGCATAACTCGTCCGGCACCGTGCTGCGGGACACCGAGACGGTCTCTCGACCAACCTCATGCAGCTGTTCCTCAATCAACGCCGCTGCCGATGGTAACGCAAAAAGGATTGCACCCTGCTGGTCCGGCAGAATATCTCCTACCGCCTCCCGCTTGAGCCCAAGCCCCATCAACGCACCCAGATAATCACGGTGGGTCAACCGTTTGGCATTTTTACAGGCAATGCGAAGGCAGAAAAAGGGGTATTCGCATGCCTGCAAGCTCTGCTGTACCCCAACTGCCAGCATCTGACGCTCTGCCTGCGGATATCCACCGAAAAAGTGAAACTCCTCCCGCTGTGCGGATAGCTGCGCCTGCGCCAACAACTGCTGACGCTCATCTAAAAATCCGAGAAACTGAACCCGCCCGCTGGCTTCATGCCGACGGGCGGCGTCCATAACTCTGCGGCAAAAAAGTTTTTCCTCCGCCGTTTGTGGCGGATGGTATCCACTCAATTAGAAAAACACCCCGTTGCTTTCAAGCTCATCCAAAAGATCGCCCATAATGTCGACATTATAAGGGGTAATGATGAAGGTACTGTTGGCAACCCGCTTGATCTGGCCGTTGTTCGCATAAGCAACGCCCGAGAGGAAGTCGACGAGACGGCGGGAAATGTCCTTGTTGGTAGACTCAAGGTTGAGTACCACGGTACGCTTTGCGTTCAGATGATCGGCAATGGCGCTGGCATCGTCAAACCGCTCGGGCTTGACCAGCACAACCTGAAGCTGGGTCGTTGCATTGATATTGACCACCTTGTTGCGCTTCTGCTGCGCCGAGGCGGAAACCGATTCCTGCACATCAACGTGGTCATTCTGCTCCATGCCGGAATAACTCGACTGCTGGTTGTTGATGAAATCGATCTCCTCGTCCTCATACCCATCGTAACCATCATCGGGAACGCCCATCAGATTACCAAGTTTTTTCAAAATTCCCATCGTGTTTCCCTGCCTTTATCTAAGAATGTTTTCTTGATTTCGTTATTCTTCTGCCCTTTCAAGCATTGTTACTAATATTATTACTTTTTTTTGCGTCAATGTCAACAAAAGTCAGAGAATTCCTTTTTTCTTTTCTCGTCACTTTCTCAACACATTAAAGCAACTTCCCATCATAGAGGTCTTTTCCTGAAACAACAATCTCGTCATACAGCAAAACCTCATTTTTCAAACTCTGCTCATCCGACCCCACCCGGGTCTTGGCGGGAACGATGACATATTCTTCATTTTCAAAAATAGGATCAATCTGCTTGAACTCCAGCATATTGCCATACTTGACATAGACGCCGCGCTTCTGATTTCCCTCTTCATCGGTCACAATATGGACCGCCGACTGCGCGATACAAACACCTTTATAGCGCGCAAAGGAGATCTGGGCAGTTTCCACCCTCAGGTTGACCGTTCCTGCGTTGATATAATCACACAGCAGAACCACCTTTGTCGGCCCACCGTCAGGATCCTGTTCTACCGAAACCACCTTCGCGGGAATCTCCTTGAGATCGGGGTCATCAAAATCAAGCTCTACCTCAACCTCTCCGTTCTCGTTGATAAAACGCTCGGTCTCCTTTGCATCCACCAGGCAGTAAAAGTACCACTCATAGTTGCTGACAAGTTTTCCCGCAGACTGGGTCAATTTTGCCTGAGAGCTGTCGATCATCTGCGCCAATCCTGCTGCATCAACCGATTCCAGCGCCTGTGGGGTAATCGTCTGCTCAAGTCCATCGGTCATCGAGGAATAGTACCCGCCAGGCGTAGGGGCATAGAGATATTCGACCGTCCCGGCCGCAGCCGCCGCCGCGTCCCGCTCAGCGGTTAATGCAGCGATCTGTGCTGAGAGATCCTGCTGTGCACCGGTGGCGTTCTGCATCCGGTTTGCAGCGAGGGTAAGCTGATTTCTGACCTCATCCAATCCATCATACCGGCCCGTCTTAAGCAGGTCCAGCAAATCCAACAGTCCCTGCTGCTGCTGTTTGAGCAGCTGCTCGATATCAGTTCCGCCGGATAACTCCTGTGTCTGGGACTGACCGAGCATCTCAAGCTGAGCGTCCAGCTTCTCTTTATTCTGCCAGCTTCTCGCCTGCGCTTCGCTGGCAAAGATCTCGCCTACCGCGGCGCCCGGCGCAACCCGACTGCCATCCTCGACCAGATAGGTCAATACCCCGGTGCCGCTATATTCCAGCGTCTGCTCTTCCCGCACCGCGATTCCCTTTGCCGGAACAGCATCCGCAAGGGTCGAGGTCACCGCCGTTTGGGTCTCATAGCCGCGCATCATAACAGGAATCAGCTGTACGGCAATATACCCTGCCAGCAAAACGAGCACAATCAGGATCCCGCCCCAATGGCGGCCCCGGCGCTCACTCATGGAGATCCTCTTCCTGGGCGAGATTGATATTTCTGGTCGGGGTAATAGTGGAGACCGCATGCTTGTACACCATGCTCTGCTTTCCCTCGCAGTCCAGCATGATCACAAAATTGTCAAATCCCCGTACCGTACCCCGCATCTGATAACCGCTGAGCAGGTAAACGGTGACCGGTACCCGATCTTTGCGGATTGCATTCAGAAAGGCGTCCTGTAAATTGATCATTTTCATAATATCATCCTTTCCCGCCTAATATGGCGTGGGTTCTGCCCTGAAATCTATTCCCCCAAAAAGCGCACAACCAGCTCATCAGCATCCGGACAAAGTGCATCGCACCAGTTAACCCGCTCCATCCGCCGAAACCAGGTCAACTGTCGCTTTGCATAGTTCCGCGTCGCCTGCTTGAGCTTATCCACACAGGCCTCCAGCGTGGCCGTCCCTTCAAAATAAGGAAAAAATTCTTTATAGCCGATTGCCTGGGCCGCTGTAATCCAGCCGTCCCGGTTCTCATAGACCCGGCGCGCCTCTTCGAGCACCCCTTGTTCCACCATCCGGTCAATCCGCAAACCGATCCGCTGATAAAGCTGCTCCCGGCTCTCAAAATTCAGTCCAAGCAGCAGCGGGTTATAGGGTGCTTCCTGTGCTCTGGACTGCTCCCGCTGGCTGGTGATTGTCCGTCCTGTTTTCTCGTAGAGTTCAAGCGCCCGCAATACCCTTTTTTCGTTGTGCGGGTGAATAGCTGCCGCTGCCTGCGGATCAAGGGCTTCAAGTCGGCGATACATCTCTTCCCCGCCCAGCTCCCGCGCCTGCTGTGCAAGCCGTGCGCGAAGGCCGTCATCCGCCGGTTCATCGAGAAAACGGATCCCCTCAATCAGCGAAGAGATATACAGCCCGGTACCGCCGGCAATAATCGGTACTGCCCCCCGGCCGGCAATTTCGGTGATTTTCTCCCGCGCCAGCGTGAGATAATCAGCTACACTAAACCGCTGCTGCGGGTCACAGATATCGATGAGATGGTGCGGCGCGGCCTGCTGCTCCTGTACGGTTGCCTTCGCGGTGCCGATGTCCAGTCCACGGTAGATCTGCATTGAGTCGGCGGAGATAATCTCTCCGCCAAAGCGGCGGGCGAGATGAATCGCAAGATCAGTCTTGCCGGTGGCAGTCGGCCCCAGCACCACGATCAGCTTTTGTTTATTCCCTGCGGCCAAACTGCTTTTCCAGCTCCTTCTGCGATAATCTGATCAGTACCGGTCTGCCGTGCGGGCAAAACGGCGGCACCACGCCGTCGAGGATCTGCCGCGCCAGCGCGAGCAGGCTCTCGGCCGGATCCTTGTCCCCCGCCTTGATCGCAGCACGGCAGGCGATCGAGTGCAGCAGCCAATCCGTCTTCTCGTTAAGGGTATCCTTGCTGCCGACCGCAAGACGAGCCGCGATCTCCTCGATGAGCAGCGCCGTGTTCTCAGCAGGCAACTCGGCCGGCACCGATCGCACCAATACGCTCAAGCCGCCGAAGTCCTCCACCTCAAACCCTGCACCCTCAAGCAGCGGCTGCTCTGCAAGCAGCGCATTTTTTTCTGCTTTCGAGAGATTCACACTAACCGGCTCAAGCAACAGTTGACCGTCTCTCTTTCCGTAGCCGGCGAGCAACTTTTCATAAAGAATTCGCTCATGGGCGGCGTGCTTGTCGATCAGCACCAATTCATCTCCACTCTCGGTGATGATATAGGTCGAAAAAGCCTCCCCAATATATCTTAACTCTTTTTTCTCCCGCAAGGGCACGTTTTGTGTCGATTGCTCGGATGCGGGCGGTTCAGCAGGTTTTACAGGCGGTGTAAATACCTCCTCGGTTGTTTTTTCAATCTCGAGGGATACCGCATCCCGCCGGGTGTGATAGGCCACCTGCGGATCCTGCCGCAGCATTGTTCCCGCGAACATCTCGGTCTGCCGCGGCGGTATGGGTTCCGGCCGGAGTTCCTGTTTTATGGGCAGCTCCTCCCGCCGGGGAGCGGGCTGCTCCATGCGGGTCTGTACCGGTGTAAATGCGGGGGTTGCAGATTTTGGCTTTTCCGCCTGAACCTTTTCTTTTTGCGGCTGTGTGCTGGCACTAGAAAGGTCCAACCGTTTTTGCGGGGTATTGCTTCCGGTCACAGTCCCCCTCACCGCTTTATAGACCAAATCAAAGATTTCACTCGTATTGGCAAACCGCACCTCGGTCTTTGCAGGATGAACATTGACATCCACCCGTTCGGCCGGCATGGTCAGATTCAATACACAGCCGGGGAATTTACCCTGCATCATTACCCCTTTATAAGCGGTTTCAAGCGCCGCCATCAGGGTACGATCCTGCACACATCGGCCATTGATGTAGAAAAACTGCATCGCGCGGCTTGCACGGCAGGCGATCGGCGCGCTGACATATCCTTTTACCCCCAGCGTTCCCTGTTCATAGGAAACAGGAAGCAAACTCTTGGAAAAATCCCGTGCGAGAACGGTATAGATCGCGCTCATCGGGTCTCCGTCGCCAGGGGTTTGGAACTGCTCCTTCCCCTCCCGGACAAACCGGAACGCAATTTCAGGATGGGCCAGCGCCTGCCGCAGCACTACATCAGCGACATAATTCCCCTCGCTGGCATCCTTCTTGAGAAACTTCATTCTGGCCGGAACATTGTAAAAGAGATCCCGCACCGTAACCGTCGTGCCGACCGGGCGGGCGGCAGCCTCAGCTGAGAGCTCCTCGCCACCCTCCTGCCGGTACAGGCAGGCATACTCATCCGCTTCCGTCCGGGTCAGAAGCTCAACCCGGGAAACCGCGGAGATGCTGGCCAGCGCCTCACCCCGAAATCCCAGGGTCTCGATTGCGGCGAGATCATCCTCTGTGGCAATTTTGCTCGTCGCGTGTCGAATAAAGGCGGTCGCAATATACTCGGCCTCGATGCCGCTGCCATTGTCGCTGACCACAATGCGCTCTACCCCGCCCCGGGTAATCTCGACGGTGATGGCGGTACTTCCGGCATCAATCGCATTCTCCACCAGTTCCTTAACCACCGAGGAGGGGCGCTCAACCACCTCGCCCGCGGCAATCAGCTCTGCGGTGTGTTTGTCCAGTACGTGAATTACCGCCACAGCGGCTCACCTGCCTTTCTCCAGCATTCCCTTTCAGGGAAGCTGCTGCTTGATCTCGTACAAAATATTCAGCGCCTCGAGCGGGGTCAGCGCCTCCACATCAATCGACCGCAGCCGGGTCATCACCGCGGGGGGCACCTTCTCCTCCTCAAATCGCTCATAGTTGGAAAAGTCGAGCTGCATCACCGGATTCGGGGTGGTGGTGCTGGTTTCGAGCACCTTGAGCACCTCTTTTGCCCGCTCGATAATCTCGTCGGGCAAACCGGCCAGCTTTGCGACCTCGATGCCATAGCTGTCATCGGCCGGACCGCGCAGGATCCGGCGCAGGAAGGTGATCTCATCTCCCCGCTTCTTGACCGCGATGTTGTAGTTCTTTACCCCATCGATCGCATTTTCCAGATCGGTCAATTCGTGGTAGTGGGTGGCGAACAGCGTTTTGCATCCCAGACCGGATGCTTTGGAGGCCATGTGCTCTACCACCGCCCGGGCAATGCTCATCCCATCAAAGGTTGAGGTGCCGCGACCGATCTCATCCAGCACGACCAGGCTCTTGGGAGTTGCGGCACGCAGAATCTCTGCAACCTCGGTCATCTCGACCATAAAGGTGGACTTGCCCGCCGCGAGGTCGTCCGAAGCGCCAACCCGGGTAAAGATACTGTCCACAATTCCGATCTGCGCCGCCTTGGCCGGCACAAAACTACCGATCTGTGCCATCAGGCAGATCAGCGCGTTCTGCCGCATATAGGTACTCTTGCCCGCCATGTTCGGCCCGGTGATGATCAGCATCCGGTTTTCCTCGCAGTCCAGACGCGTGTCGTTCGGGACAAAAAGCCCGCTGGCCATCCGCTCCACTACCGGGTGGCGTCCCTCGGTGATAATCAGTTCATCCCCGCCGTCGACGATCGGGCGGGTATAGCCATTTTTGACCGCTGTCTCGGCAAAGCTGGCAAGCACATCCAATTTCGCCAGCGCCGCCGCAGTCGCCTGAATCCGCGTCAGTTCCCCAGCCAGCTGTGCGAGCAGATCGTCAAAAAGTTCCCGCTCGAGCACCACCAGCCGCTCGCCCGCGCCGAGGATCTTGTTCTCCAGCTGTTTGAGCTCATCGGTGATATACCGCTCGGCATTGGCAAGGGTCTGCTTGCGGACAAAATTTTCGGGAATGGGGGTGCTGACCGCCCGGGAGATCTCTATGTAATATCCGAAAACCCGATTGTACCCGATCTTCAGCTTCGGAATACCGGTCTCTTCCCGCAGCTTGGCCTCAAGGTCGGTCAGATACCCCTTGCCGCCGCTCATAATCTGCCGCAGTTCATCCACCTCGGGGTTGAATCCCTCACGGATGACCTTACCGTCTTTGAGGCTTGCAGGCGCTTCTACATCGATTGCCGATTCGATCCGCTCCCGAACATCCTGCAGCGGATCCAGACCGGCCAAAATTCCGCGCAGCGCCGCCGATTCACAGCCACCCAACAGTTCGATCACCTCGGGCAGCTGCGCGCAGGTGGAAGCCATTGCGAGCAGTTCCCGCGGATTGGCGGAACCGTAGATGACCCGGGTCATCAGCCGCTCGAGATCGAACACACGGGACAGCTGTTCCCGCAGATCGACCCGCAGCACATTTTTGCGCTGCAGTTCCTCGGTGCCGTCCAGCCGCTCGTTGATCGCCACCACATCGAGCAGCGGCTGCTCGATCCAGCTGCGGATCAGACGCTTGCCCATCGCGGTTTCAGTCTTGTCCAATACCCATAGCAGGGTGCCCTTTTTCTCCCGGCCCCGCATCGTCTCGGTGAGTTCGAGGTTTGCGCGGGTGATCGGAGAAAGCTTCATATATTGATTACCGGAATAAAGCTCTACTGTGCGCAGCCGCTCGATCCCCCGTTTCTGAGTCTGTTCGAGGTAGGCCAGCAACGCGGCCAGGCTGTAAAAGATCACGCCGTCCCGCTCAATTCCGGTAGTCCGCTCAAATGCTTCGCCGAACTGACCGCTGATCCGCCCGAGCGATGCCGCGGGCTCATAGTCCTCCTCAGCCAGCAGCTCCACCGAACAGCTCATATGATCCTTGACGTAATCGGTGATCGCCTTATACTTGAGAATCTCGCTGTTGAAGAGCAGTTCGCTGGGGAAAAAGCGGCACAGTTCCCCGATCACCGCATTGACCGGATCCCCCTCCGTCAGCCGGGTCGCATGGCAGACGCCAGTCGAGATGTCGGCAAAGCAGACACCGATCTCCTCTCCATGCAGAAAGATCGAACCGATATAGTTGTTCTTCGCGTCGTCGAGCATGCTGCTCTCGATCACGGTACCAGGGGTGATGACCCGGACGATGTCCCGCCGCACCAGCCCTTTTGCCTTTGCGGGGTCCTCGACCTGCTCGCAGATCGCCACCTTATATCCCTTCGCGATCAACCGGGCGATATAGCTCTCGCAGGAATGGTACGGCACACCGCACATCGGGGCGCGCTCCTCCTGCCCGCAGTCCCTGCCGGTCAGGGTGAGTTCCAGTTCTCGAGACGCCAAAAGCGCGTCGTCATAGAACATCTCATAGAAATCACCCAGACGGAAAAAGAGGATCGCGTCCTTGTACTGCTCTTTGATCTCGAAATACTGCCTCATCATCGGCGAAAGTTCTGCCAAGCCTTGCACCACCTAACGCCCGGCGCTCTCAGCGCCGCGGCCGCATATTTTGAAAATGCGCCGCGGACAGGCTGCCCTGTCCTGCGGCGTTCACTCTTTTATTGGTTTTGATCAATGGCAGCCGCTGCAGCCCGAGCAGTCTCCGCCGCAGGAGGAAGGCTCCTCCACCGTCATCGGGTCCCCGCCGTTTGCAGCGGTGAGCAGAATCGCATTGATATACTGCATCAGGCGATCCATCTCATTCTTCGCGTCGTTGTAGGCCTGCATGCTCTCATTGCTCATGATCTCGCCATAGATGCGCTGAATCTTCTCGTTGAGCTCGGTAATCCGACCCGCGTCCTTTTCCTGCTTGCTGACCTCGTTGTTAAGATCAATACGGGCGAGGTTAAACTCGCCGATCTGCTGCTGCAGTTCCTCGTCAGCGTCATTCATTCTGCGCGCGTTTTCCAGAATCAGATACCGCTGATCCTTCTGAAGTTCCAGCGCGAGATTGCGAACCTGCTCGATAATATCCATGATCATACTCCTTTTTTGCGGCGGCACAGAACCGCTTTCGTTTTTATCAGCGAAACCAGCGCTCAATGCGCAATTTCCGCTGTTAAGTAGATTCCCTTGCTGCCCGTGATCCGAACCTCGACAAACTGTCCGATCAACCTGCTGTCACCAACAAATTCGGCGACCAGATTATTGTCCAACCGGCCGGCCAGTTCGCCCTCGCCCCGGCCCGGTCCCTCGACCAGAACCCGCAGCGATGCGCCGGTCAGCGCGGCCGCTTCCTCCCGGGAAATCTCTTCCTGCAGCCGAAGCAGACGGCTGAGCCGCTCCGCCTTGACCTTGTGCGGCGTCGCATCGGGAAGCAGCGCTGCCCGGGTTCCGCCGCGCCGGGAGAAGATAAAGGTAAACAGCTGTACATAGCGAATCTGACGCACCAGCTCCATTGTCTGCTCGAAATCCTCCTCGGTCTCCCCGGGGAATCCGACGATGATATCGCTGGAGAAGGTCATCCGCGGCACAGTCCGCCGTGCATAATCAATCAACCCCTTATACTGGGCCACGTCATATTTCCGGTTCATCTGGATCAGAATCCGGTCAGAACCGCTTTGCACCGGCAGGTGTAAATTATTACAAATCTTTTCGTGCGAGGCGATGGTGTCGATCAGCTTACGGCTGGCATCCTTGGGATGACTGGTCATGAACCGAATCCGGAAATCGCCTTCCTGCTCGGCCAGCATTGCCAGCAGATCGGCAAAGTCGATCTTCTTCTCCAATCCCTTACCGTAGCTATTCACATTTTGCCCCAGCAGCGTAATCTCTTTGTACCCGCTCTGTACCAGCGAACGGAACTCGGAAAGGATGTCCTCCGGCTTGCGGCTGCGCTCTCTTCCCCGCACAAACGGGACAATACAGTAGGAACAGAAGTTGTCACAGCCATACATGATCGGCAGCCATGCCTTGAAGGTACTGTCCCGATGAATTGGCAGATTTTCCACAATATCATACCGCTCGACAGGGTCGCCGAGCACCCGTTTTTTCCCTCTGATCCGCTGAGCGATCAGGTCAGGCAGCTTGTCGATCCCGTTGACACCGAAGACCAGATCCACATAGGGAAAGCTCTGATGCAGCTTGTCCACCACGTCCTTTTGCTGTACCATACAGCCACCGATCGCGATCAGCAGCTTGGGTTTCTCGGTCTTGAGCTTCTTGAGTGCACCGATATTGCCGTACACACGCTGCTGGGCATGTTCCCGAACCGCACAGGTGTTAAAGACGACAAGATCCGCCTCCTGCACATTCTCGGTCAGATTAAAACCTGCCTGCAGCAGTACGCCCTTGATCTTCTCCCCATCATTGACATTCTGCTGGCAGCCAAAGGAATGAACATAGGCCGCCGGCGGATGGTCATAATAGTTGGCGATTGTGTCGATCGTTCTATCATGCTCGATAAAATCCTGATACTGCAAGACTTCACCTCCATCCATTTATTATACAACTTTTTGAATTTTGAGACAATCGTTAATCCGCCTTTTTTCCTTTTCCCTTTTTTGCAAGCAGCGGACGAAGATACTGCCCGGTATAGCTGCGCGGATTCTCGGCAACCTGCTCGGGCGTGCCGGTGGCAATGATCTCACCGCCGGCCGAGCCCCCCTCGGGGCCAAGGTCGATAATATGGTCGCTGACTTTAATGATGTCAAGATTGTGCTCGATGACGATGACGGTATTGCCGGCGTCTACCAGCTTCTGCAACACCTTGATCAGCTTGTGCACATCGGCGGTGTGCAGGCCAGTGGTCGGCTCGTCGAGGATATAGACCGTTCTGCCGGTGCTCACCTTGGCCAGCTCGAGCGCCAGTTTGACCCGCTGCGCCTCGCCGCCCGACAGGGTGGTCGCACTCTGTCCCAGCTTGATATAACCCAGACCCACATCGACAAGGGTCTGGATCTTGCGCCGGATCCGCGGGATATTCTCGAAGAAGGCAACCGCCTCCTCCGCTGTCATATCCAGCACATCGTAGATATTCTTGTCCTTGTAGCGGACTTCCAACGTCTCTCTGTTATACCGCTTTCCCTTACAGACCTCACAGGGCACATAGATATCGGGCAAGAAGTGCATCTCAATCTTGATGATACCGTCGCCCTCACAGGCCTCACACCGGCCGCCCTTGACATTAAAGGAGAACCTTCCCGCATTATAACCCCGCATCTTGGCGTCGGTGGTCTGGGCAAAGAGGTTGCGGATGTCGGTGAATACACCGGTGTAGGTTGCGGGGTTGGAACGCGGCGTGCGCCCGATCGGCGACTGGTCGATGCCGATCACCTTGTCGACCAGTTCGAGTCCCTCGATCGCCTCGAAGCGGCCGGGGCGCAGCTTTGCCCCGTTGAGGTCGGCCGCCAACTTTTTATAAAGAATGTCGTTGATCAGGCTGGACTTGCCGCTGCCCGAAACACCGGTGACACAGGTCATCACCCCGAGCGGGAACTCAACCGTGACATTTTTCAGGTTGTTCTGGGTCGCGTTCAGGATTTTCAGCGCTCCGCCATTTCCGGTCCGCCGTTTTTCGGGGACCTTGATCTTCTTTTTACCCGACAGGTACTGTCCGGTAATCGATCGCGGCTCGGCCATAATCTCTTCAACGCTGCCGCAGGCGACCAGTTCTCCACCGTGAACCCCGGCGCCGGGACCAATGTCGACAATATAGTCCGCAGCCCGCATCGTGTCCTCGTCATGTTCGACGACGATCAGGGTATTACCCAGATCCCGCAGCCGCTTTAGAGTAGCGATCAGCTTGTCATTGTCCCGCTGATGCAGACCGATGCTCGGCTCATCGAGGATATACAGCACCCCGACCAAATAGGAACCGATCTGGGTTGCCAGGCGGATTCGCTGACTTTCACCGCCCGACAGGGTCTGCGCGTTGCGGGCAAGGGTGAGATACTCAAGTCCGACGCTCTGCAAAAATCCCAGCCGCTCGGTAATCTCCTTGAGAATCCGGTCGCCGATCATCCGCTCCCGCTCGGTGAGATCGAGCTGCGCGAGGAATTCCAGCTCCTCTTTTACCGACATCGCGGTGAACTCGCTGATGTTTTTGCCCCCCACCGTTACCGCAAGAGAGGTCTTCTTTAACCGCGCACCGTGGCAGGAGGGACAATCGATACCGGTCATAAAGCCGGCGATCTCGTCCTTCATCCACTCGCTGTTCGTCTCCCGGAACCGCCGCTCGAGGTTATTTACAATTCCCTCAAAATCGGTGGTATATTTCCCGGTGCCGTTCTCGGTCTCCCGATAGAGGGTCAGCTTCTCCCCATTCGTACCGAACAGCAGCGCGTGGATTCCCTCTTTGGAGATTTTTCCGACCGGAGTATCCAGATCAAACCCGTATCTTTTGCCAAGGCCGATATAGTACATCTCGCTGATCGAGCCGGGTGCGTAGTACCACCCGCTTGCCTTGATCGCTCCCTCGCGGATTGAAAGCTTCTTGTTGGGGAGAATGAGCTCCGGGTCGACCCGCATAAAGGTACCAAGGCCGGTACAGGTCTCACAGGCGCCGAACGGGTTGTTGAAGCTGAACATCTGGGGGGTCAGCTCCTCCACCGAGACGCCGTGCTCCGGGCAGGCATAGCTCTGGGAGAAGGTCATCTCCTCCCCGCCGATCACGTCGATGGTGACGATGCTGCCGGTCAGCCCCAGCGCGGTTTCAAGCGAATCGGCCAGACGGCTGCGGACATCCTCGTTAATCACCAAGCGGTCGACCACAATCTCGATGGTGTGCTTGAGGTTTTTCTCCAGTTTAATCTCTTCGTCCAGCTCATACAGGTTGCCGTCAACCCGTACCCGGGCAAAGCCGCTGCGGGCCGCCGCATCAAACTCCTTGGCATGGGTACCCTTGCGGCCCCGGACCACCGGAGCCAGCACCTGAAATCGGGTTCCCTCGGGCAGTTTTAGAATCGCATCCACCATCTGATCCACGGTCTGCTGGTGAATCTCCCGTCCGCAGACCGGGCAATGCGGTACCCCGATCCGTGCGTAGAGCAAACGCAGATAGTCATAGATCTCGGTGACGGTGCCCACCGTTGACCGCGGGTTGCGGGAGGTGGTTTTCTGGTCGATCGCAATCGCGGGAGAAAGCCCCTCGATCGAATCGACGTCCGGCTTGTCCATCTGGCCAAGAAACTGTCGTGCGTAGCTGGACAGGCTCTCGACATACCGCCGCTGCCCATCTGCATAGATGGTATCGAATGCGAGACTGGACTTGCCGCTGCCCGACAGGCCGGTCATGACAATCAGCTTGTCCCGCGGCAGCTCCAGATCAATATTTTTTAGGTTGTGCTCTCTGGCACCCTTGATGATGATTTTATCCTTGCTCAATGCTTATTTGCCCTTTCTCAGTTTTTCAATCCGATCACGCAGGAATGCCGCCTGCTCGAATTCGAGGATCCTGGCGGCTTCCTTCATCTCTCGGGTCAGCCGCTCGATCAGTTTTTCCTTCTCGGCCTTGCTCATCCGCTTGCGGCCAGGTTCTTCCTCTTCATTGGAGGAGATGCCGATTCCCTCGCGGATCTCCTTTTTGATGGTGGTCGGAACAATGCCGTGTTCCTCATTGTACTTCATCTGGATGCCGCGCCGCCGCTCGGTCTCCATAATTGCCCGTTCCATACTCGGGGTAACGGTGTCGGCATACATAATCACCATGCCCTGTGCATTGCGGGCCGCCCGGCCAATCGTCTGAATCAGGCTGGTTTCGCTGCGGAGGAAGCCCTCTTTATCCGCATCGAGGATCGCGACCAGCGTAACCTCCGGCAGGTCAAGGCCCTCCCGCAGCAGGTTGATGCCGACGATGACATCAATCGCACCGGTACGCAGGTCCTTGATCAGCTCCATCCGCTCAAAGGTATCGACCTCGTGGTGCATATACTTGACCTTGACCCCGTGCTCCGAGAGAAAATCGGTCAAGTCCTCGGCCATCTTCTTGGTCAGGGTGGTGATCAGGGTGCGCTCGCCGCGCTCTACCCGCTCGTTGATCTCACCGAGCAGATCTTCAATCTGTCCCTCAACCGGCTTGACAATGATCTGCGGATCCAGCAGACCGGTCGGGCGGATGATCTGCTCAGCAATCTGCACCGAGTGTTCCCGCTCATAGGGACCTGGAGTCGCGCTGACATAGATGATCTGGTTGAGTTTCTCCTGCACTTCATCAAAGGTCAGCGGCCGGTTGTCATAGGCTGACGGCAAGCGGAACCCGTAGTCCACCAGGCTCTGCTTGCGCGCCCGGTCACCGCCGTACATCGCCCGCAGCTGGGGCAGCATGACATGGCTCTCATCCACAAAGAGCAAAAAGTCGTCCGGGAAATAGTCCAGCAGCGTACAGGGCACGCTGCCCGGCGCCCGGCGGGAAAGCACCCGGGAATAGTTCTCGATTCCCTTACAGGTACCAACCTCCTGCAACATCTCAATATCGTACATCGTGCGCTGGGCGATGCGCTGCGCCTCGATTAGTTTACCCTGTTCGGTGAAAAATTTCACCTGTTCCGACATCTCACTTTGGATGTCCCGGATCGCCTCCTCCATCTTCTCCTTGGGCACGATATAGTGGCTGGCGGGAAAGATTGCGACATGTTTGACAACCGCACGCCGCTCGCCGGTGAGAGCGGTAACCTCGCTGATCCGGTCGATCTCGTCCCCAAAGAACTCGACCCGGATAGCGACGTCGTCCGCATAGGCAAGATTGATCTCAACAATGTCCCCACGTACCCGGAACTTGTTGCGGGTAAAATTGATATCGTTGCGCTCATATTGCAGGTCAACCAGCCGGCTGAGCAGCTCATCCCGCTTCATCTGCATGCCCGGGCGCAGCGAGATCACCATGTTCCGGTAGTCAATCGGGTCGCCCAGCGAGTAGATGCAGGAGACGCTGGCCACGATGATGACGTCCCGCCGCTCCGAGAGCGCGGCGGTCGCCGAATGGCGCAGACGATCGATCTCCTCATTGATTGCGCTGTCCTTCTCGATATAGGTGTCGGTGGAAGGGATATACGCCTCAGGCTGATAATAGTCGTAATAGGAGACAAAATATTCCACCGCATTTTCCGGGAAAAACTCCCGAAACTCGGTGCACAGCTGGGCCGCCAGAGTTTTGTTGTGCGCCAGCACCAGCGTGGGGCGGTTCAGGTTCTGAATGATGTTTGCCATCGTAAAGGTCTTACCGCTGCCGGTAACCCCCAGCATCGTCTGTTCACGGTATCCCTTCAGCACCCCATCGGTCAGCTTTGCGATTGCCTCGGGCTGATCTCCGGTCGGCTGATAGGGCGCTACCAGTTTGAACTTATCCATTCTACAATCCTCCTGATCAATTGACGCCCTCCAGCATCCCGCTGTCCCGCATCGAAACATAATCGCCGTCCGCGACGACGATGTGGTCTATCAGTCTCACATTCAGGTCATTCAGGGTCGCCGCAAGTTTCCGGGTTGCCATCTTATCTTCATAAGATGGAATTGCAAGCCCGCCCGGATGATTGTGTGCCAGAATTACGGCAGTCGCATTCACCGCGACCACCTCACCAACAACCTTCCGCACCAGAATTGGGACCATGTTGACCGTTCCCTCAAACAATTTGGTGCAGCGCAGCACCTTGTGTTTGTCGTCCAGCAAAAGCAGGTATACCTCTTCGTTGCGGCTGCCGATAAATCTCGGCACAAGATACTTTCCTGCAAGTCCGGTCGAGTTGATCGACTCGTCAATCTTCACCTTGTCGTTTGCATAATAGTTTGCACAGCCGGCCACCAACTTGATCAGACAGGCGGAAATCGGTCCGACGCCTTCCACCTGACAGAGCATTTCATATGGTGCGTCCAGCACACCCGAAAAACTGCCGAAGCGATCGAGCAACCGGTGGGCAATCTCGTTGGTGTCGCATCTTTTATGGGAGAAGAAAAGCAGCAATTCCAGCACATTAACCGGTTCAAAGCCGGAAAGCCCCTGTGTGAGAAACCGCTTTCTCAGTCTTTCCCTATGTCCGTCGTGTATTCCCAAATTGACACCCCCAGAAAACTGCCTTATACTGTCTTTTGTCCGGTTTTGTTTTTGACGAAAACACACGCGCCTATATTATACACGAAAAAAAGACTACATAAAAGGGGCGCAGCCGGTTGGTTCTCAAAAGATTTTTCACCCCCAAAAGGAGGTTTTATCTTGAAACAATTTACCGCCGGGCCAAACGAGGCCGGTGTTCGGCTCTCCCGTTTCGTTGAAAAGGTCACTCATAATCTCCCCGCCTCTTTGATGCACAAGGGATTCCGCAATCGCCGAATCAAGGTTAACGGCAAGCGGGCCGCAGAGGATTATCGGCTGTGCGAAGGCGATCTTGTCGAGCTATATCTCAATGATGAGTTTTTCCCCGCTGCACCCGCCCCTAAAAAGCCGGTCTCCATCCCGCGCCGTCTGCAAATCGTATATGAAGATGAGCAGATTGCGCTGCTCTACAAGCCGGTACACATTCTCTGCCACTCCGACCGTACCCAGGATGCCAATCTTGTGGATTGGTTTGTAGACTATCTCATTGCAAAGGGAGAATATCAGCCTGCCGGCGGCAGCCCGTTTCGCCCTGCGCTCTGTAACCGGCTCGATCGGGGCACCGAGGGGATCGTGCTCGCTGCGAAAACCTACACCGCACTACGGGATGCCACCGCGCTGGTGCGGGAGGATCTGCTCACTAAAAAATACCTCTGCGTCGTAAAGGGACGCCCACCGGAAGGAGTTCACACCGCCTATCTGCTGAAGGATGAGGCCAAAAACCGGGTGAAAATTTTTCGCCGTCCGGCGCAGGGGCGCAAGGAGATCATCACCGGAATCCGGGTACTGGGCAGCAAAGCAGCGCTCTCGCTGTGTGAAATCACGCTTTTCACCGGGCGTACCCATCAAATTCGGGCTCATCTTGCCTTTCTCGGCTCCCCTCTGCTAGGAGACCGCAAATACGGTGACACCGAACTCAACGCAGCTTATCCCCGTCAGCGGGATCAGCTGCTGTGCGCGTTTCAGCTAGGCTTTTCAGATGCGATCCCGGCGGAAAGCAGTCTGGCCTATCTGTGCGGCCAAACCTTCTCCCTTGACCGCTGCGAGGTGCTGCGGTTCTGGGAAGCGTTTGACGCGGCCGACTGCTGAACTTCCATGACAAAAAGACCCCGACACCAATGGTGTCGGGATCTTTTTTATCTCTTTTAGAAAATCAGCCGTTCTTCGCCTGATCCAGCTCGTACAGCCGCTTTACCGCCTCGCAACCGAGCAGCGAGAGGGTTTTAATATTCTCCTCGCTGTGGTCGAGCGCCTTCTCGGGCTCGTAATTGCCCTCGTCCTCCTGCGAGTCGATGATGTTGTCCAGCGTGACCGCCATCGCGCCGCCGCGCAGGCCCCAGATCCGGGTGAGCACCAGCACGATACTGGTCTCCATCTCGCCGCCCATAACATTCAAACGCTTGAGGTCCTTGTAGAACTCCTTCCAGCGGGACTGCCAGAAGCCGTTAAAGGAACTGCCCGGTTCGGGATAGTTCGCGTAGAAAGTATCCTGGGTTCGGGTGGTACCGACGTGATAGGTCTTGTTCATCCCCTTGGCCGCGTCGATGCAGGCCTGCACCACTTCGTGGTCGGCCACCGCCGGGAACGGACCGGGTGCGTAATGGTAGGATGTACCGTCATACCGGCAAGCCGAGTCAAAAATCTGGATGTCGCCGGGATGCACATAATCCTGGAAGGTGCCGCAGGTGCCGATCCGGATAAAGTTCTTTACACCACAGCGGGCAAGTTCCTCCATCGCGATCGCGGTGGACGGGCAGCCCATGCCGGTGCTGGTGCAGGAGATGGGGACTCCCTTGTAAACGCCGGTATAGGTGACATGCTCGCGGCTGTCCGCGACAAAATGCGCCTCATCCCAAAAGCTCGCCACAATAGGAACCCGCTTGGGATCCCCCGGAAGGAGTACATAAGGTGCTACGTCTCCTTCTTTGATCTTCAGATGGTATTGCAACGACATTGGATTTCCTCCTTTAGACTTAGAAAGGCGGACTATAAAAGTCCGCCGTTTTTGTTGAGAGCCATACACATTCAGCCCTCTGTACCCCTATCATATCCGCTGAAACCGGATTTGTAAAGGGCTTTTTTCATTTTTACGAAGACTTGTCATCCGAATAGGCTGATCTGGCTGCTCTTTGGCAGATCGCGGAACACGCCGGCCGCATCCAACGAATCAATAACTGCCGAGGAAACGCCCGCCATCGACTGAAATTCATCGATTGACAAAAAGCTGTCGTTCTCCTTGCAGGCCGCCTCCATCGCGACGGCGGCCGCCTCGCCGATGCCCTTCATCGACAGATAGGGCAACCGGATTTTTCCATCCTCAACCAGATATCGTTTGGCCTCCGATTTTCCCAGCTCGATGGGCAGGAACTCGTATCCCCGTGCCAGCATCTCGCTCACCATCTGAAGGCTGGTCAGCAGGTCCTCATCCTTGGCGTTCTTATTCTCCTTGAGCCGGGCGGTGACCTCCTTGAGATGCGCGGCCGCCACCCGCTTGCCGCCCACCGCAGCCTCATAGTCGATGTCCTCGCCGCGCACGGTGAAATAGGTCGCGTAGAATTCCAGCGGGTGATACACCTTAAACCACATCAGCCGGATGGCCGCGATCAGGTAGGCCACCGCATGCGCCTTGGGGAACATATATTTGATCTTTTTACAGCTGTCCAGATACCACTCCGGCACATCGTGTGCCCGCAGCATCTCCTCTGCGCCCTCCGGGAAACCGGCTTTTGCCACCTTGCCCTTTCGGGTCAGCTCCATGATGTTGAACGCCTGCTTGGGTTCGACCCCTTTGTGCAGCAGATAGGTCATGATGCTGTCACGGGTACCAATAACCTCCGAAATCGTACAAGTCCCGTTTTTAATCAGATCCTGTGCATTGCCGTTCCAGACATCGGTACCATGGGAGAGGCCCGAAATCTGGATCAGGTCGGAAAAGCTTTTGGGCTGCGCCTCGATGAGCATCTGACGCACAAAGTTGGTGCCCAGTTCCGGGATACCGAAGGTTCCGGTCTCGCTGCCGATGTCTTCCGGCTTGATCCCCAGCGCCTCGGTCGAGGTCAAAAGCGAGATTACGCGCGGGTCGTTCATCGGCACACTATCCATCGAGATGCCGGTCATGTCCTCCAGATGCTTATACAGCGTCGGAACATCATGTCCCAGTTCGTCCAGCTTGAGCAGGGTATCATGCAGATATTTGAACTCGAAATGGGTGGTATAAACGCCCTTGTCCTTATCATCCGCCGGATGCTGAATCGGGCAGAAATCATAGATCTCGTGGTGGCTGGGCACCACAACCATGCCGCCCGGGTGCTGGCCGGTAGTCTTTTTGACCCCGGTACAGCCGATGGTCAATCGGTTTTCCTCTGCCCGGTTGACCACCTTGCCCCGCTCGCCAAGATACTTTTTTACATAACCGTAGGCGGTCTTGTCCTTGAGTGCCGAGACGGTACCCGCCTTGAAAACAAACTCCTTGCCGAAAAGTTCCTCGGTGTATCGATGCACCTGCGACTGGTACTCGCCCGAGAAATTCAGGTCGATATCCGGTTCCTTGTCCCCATCGAAGCCGAGGAAGGTCTCAAACGGAATATCGTGCCCGTCCATCATCAGTTTGGAGCCGCAGACTGGACAGTTCTTATCCGGCAGATCAAACCCGTCGGCAACCGAACCATCGGTAAAAAACTCGCTGTACTTGCAGTTTGGGCACAGATAATGCGGCGGCAGCGGGTTGACCTCCGAAATTCCCGAAAAGTTCGCCACAGCCGAGGAGCCGACGCTGCCCCGGCTGCCGACCTGATAGCCATGTTCGTTTGAATAGGCAACCAGCTTTACAGCAATGACATAGAGCACCGCAAAGCCGTGCTTGATAATGCTGTCCAGTTCCCGGGTCAGCCGCTTTTCCAGAATCTCCGGCAGCGGGTCGCCATACCGCCGTTTTGCATTCTCCATGGTGGCAGTACGCAGCATCTCATCCGCCCCCTCAATCGTGGGGGTGTAAGTGCCTCGCGGAATCGCCCGCAGATCACCATCAATCATGTCTGCAATCTTCGCCGGGTTCTCCACCACCAGCTCAATTGCCTTTTGCGGGTCGAAATAGGCAAACTCATTCAACATTTCCTCGGTCGTGCGGAAATAGAGCGGGGCTTGCTGGTCGGCGTCCTTAAAGCCGTTTCCCGCCTGGAGTACCGCGCGGTAGGCGGCGTCCTCCGGCTCAAGGAAATGCACGTCGCCGGTCGCCACGCAGGGCTTTTGCAGCTCGTCGGCCAGCCGCACCACCGTTCGGTTAAAGTTTTGGATCTCCTCTTCGCTTGAGACGATTCCCTCCCGAATCATATAGGCGTTATTGCCGATCGGCTGCACCTCGAGAAAGTCGTAGAACTTTGCAATCTTTTTCAGTTCTGCATCGCTGCGGCCCTCTACAATCGCTCTGTAAAGTTCTCCTGCTTCACATGCGCTTCCAACCAAAAGTCCCTCTCGATTCTCAATCAGCAAGCTGCGCGGAATCCGCGGCACCTTGAAAAAGTGATCGATGTGGGCACGGGAAACCAGTTTATAGAGGTTCTTAAGTCCAATGCTGTTTCTCACCAGCAGAATCATATGGAAATTCTTTTTGGACAGTGCCCGCGTGCTGCCAAGTCCAGTATTGATCTGCTCGATGTTGTGAATCCCCTTAAACTCGAGATCGTCGATCATCCTAATAAAAATCTCGGCGAGAATTCGGGCATCATCGCTGGCACGGTGATGATTAAAGGGGGGCAGTTCAAGATGGTTTGCAATCACGTCGAGCTTGTACTTTTTCAGCCGATAAAGCGCCTGTGCAAGCGGCAGGGTATCAATATAGGCATTTTCAAACGGCAGTCCGCCATTTTTTGCAGCAATCCGGATGAACCGAATATCGAACCCGTGCGCGTTATGCGCGATCAGCGGCAAATCTCCTGCAAATTCCAGAAAGGCCCGCACCGCCTCGGTCTGCGAAGGTGCGCCTCGCACCATCTCATCGGTGATTCCGATCAGCTGAACAATCTTGGGCGGAATCGGCATTTCGGGATCAGCAAAGGTATTAAAGACCTCGGTAACCTCGCCATTTTCAATCCGCACCGCGCCGATCTCGGTAATCTTGTCACGACTTGGTGAGAGCCCGGTCGTCTCGATATCGAACGAGATAAAAGCGCCACGCAGGCTCCCCCGCGCTTCGCCATAGACCACGTCCACCATATCGTCAACAAAATAGGCCTCGCAGCCATAAATCAGCTTAAAATCCGGGTTCTTTTTTCGCACGTCGTCCGCCGCTGCCATTGCTTCGGGAAAGCCCTGCACCACGCCGTGGTCGGTGATCGCGATTGCATTATGGCCAAATCGAGCGGCCATCCGCACCGCATCGCCGGGATCATCCATCCCGTCCATCGAACTGAGCTTGGTGTGCAGGTGCAGCTCAATCCGCTTTTGCGGCGCGTGATCTTCCCGTCTGCGCCGCTCCACCTTGAGCACATCAAACGGGGTAATCACATAGTCATTCTCATATCGGTCATAGTTGCAGATCCCCTTGACAATCAAGGTGTCTCCTGGCCGGATATTGTCCCAGCGGTCGGTATTCTCATCCAATTCGGCCCGGATCTTAAGGTTGATCGAGGAGGTCTTATCGGTGATCGAAATGCTGTAAACCTTGCGGAAGCTGCCCTTGAGCTCATTGGCAAACACATCGCCCCAGATGGTGACCTTTCCGCTGTCCTGTCCCAGATCTTTGATCGGCACGATATTGTTGACCTTGAACGGATGGCCGTTCACCAGCTTAGGCGGCGTGGCGGTCAGTTCAAGCCCATCCACGCTGATCTCGGTTTTCTCCGCCCTCGGTTCGTTCCGCTGGGCGGGCGCTGCGGTGATGACCGGCTGTTTTGCCAGCATCCGCGCTTCCACCTTCTGGGGGTCGAGACGCTCAGAACAGCAGATTTCGACCCGCGGGCGCACCCCGGTCGATTTCAGGATCCGCATCGAGAGCTTTTCGGCAAACTCCATCTGCCGCAGCAGCGTATCCCCCTGTCTCAGATCGATCCGAATCGTCTCCCCCTCGATCTCAACCCCACAGCCCTCGAGAAAGCCGTTGATCGGCAAACCCTCCCGTTTGAGTTCCTCGGCAAGGGCAAGTACGCCGTCCCGATCCAGCGCGGCATAATCCAGCGCGTTGCGAACCGAGACGGAAAACCCCTCAAACCGGCCTGCCAGCAGCGCCTCAAGTTGTGCACACTCCGATGAGGTAAACGGATGACTGGTGTGCAGAGTGAGGTAAACAGTTCGCTGAGCACGCTCTACCACGACCGCCTCGACACGGGCATCTTCCAATTTTTCTCCCAGCTGCCCGGATGTTTCCGGCCAGAGCTTAGAAACCAGCGCTTCCGTCTTCCCCACCCCTCTCTTTTCAAATTAAACTGCAACTGTTACAGTTTTTCGATCTCCTCCAGCAGCTGACCGACGATGTCGCCGCGCAGCGTGCGGATCTGCTGTCCTTTGATGAAGAGCACGGCGGAATCCACCCCGCCGGCAATGCCGATATCGGCCTCCCGCGCCTCGCCGGGGCCGTTGACAACGCAGCCCATCACCGCGACCTTGATCGGCTTTTTGCAGCCCGCAAGCCGCCGCTCAACCTCCTGGGCAATCTCGGCAACCTTGATATTGGTCCGTCCGCAGGTCGGACAGCTGACGACCTCCGGCCCGGGAACCGCAAAGCCGGCCGCCCGCAGAATATCAAAGCCGGCTTGTACCTCTTTCTCCGGCTCATCGGTCAGCGAGACCCGCAGCGTGTCCCCGATGCCATCGAGCAACAGGCCGCCGATGCCCATTGCCGACTTGATCAATCCCATCCGGTAAGTACCCGCCTCTGTCACCCCGATGTGCAGCGGGTAATCGCAGGCCTCGGCCAGCAGGCGGTAGGCTTCGATCACGGTGGGCACGTTGCTCGACTTGATGCTGATGACAATATCCTCAAAATCATGCCGTTCAAGAATCCGCACATGCCGCATCGCACTCTCGCAGAGCGCTTGCGGGGTCGGGCTGCCGTACTTTTCCAGCAGCTCTTTTTCCAGGCTGCCCGCATTGACCCCGATCCGGATCGGCAGTCCGCGCTCGCGGCAGGCACGCACCACCGCGGCGACCCGGTCATCTCCGCCGATATTGCCGGGGTTAATCCGGATCTTGTCCGCCCCTGCCTCAGCCGCAGCGATCGCCGCGCGGTAGTCAAAGTGAATGTCCGCCACCAGCGGAATTGAAACCTCCCGCTTAATTGCGCTGACTACTGCGGCGTCGTCGGGACTGGGTACCGTAACCCGGATGATCTGGCAGCCCGCGACCTCGAGCCGCTTGGCCTGCGCGACATTTCCCGCGATGTCCTTAACCGGCACGTTCAACATGCTCTGTACCGCGATGGGATTCTCTCCGCCGATACGCAGCGAACCGATTTTGACCTCTCTGCGAAGCTTTCTCATTCCTGTCATCCTTTCATCCGGTAATCAACCGGGCAATGTCGTTGTAGGTGACGAACAGCATTAGACCAATCAATACTGCAAAACCCGCGAGGTTGATATAAATCTCATACTTTTCAGGCAGCGCCTTGCGCCGGATTCCTTCGACCAGCAGCAGTACCAACTTGCCGCCGTCCAGGGCCGGGAATGGAATCAGATTGAAGATTCCCAGATTGATGGTAATCACCGCGAGGATCAACAGAATCGGCTCCCAGCCGATCGATGCGGCCTCGCTGATAACGCTCACGATTCCCACCGGCCCGGTCAGGTTATTGGTTGCAACCCGCCCGGTCACCAGGTCGACCAGGCTCAAAAAGATCATGCGGGCAAGCGAGCAGGTCCACAGCGCCGCTTCCTTGACAACATTCAACGGCGTCTTTTCGATCGGCAGCACCTTGAAGTCGATGATCATGCCGACCGAGCCATCCTCAAGTTTCTGGGTATCGAACTGCACCTCGAGTTCCACCTTCTCGCCGTTCCGCAGTACCGTCATGGATGCGGTAGCGTCCTGGGTGCGCGCGAGCTCATAGACCAGATCGTCGGCAACAAAACAGCGCCGGCCGTTGACCGCGAGAATCTCGTCTCCGATCTGCAATCCGCTGGCCTGGCTGGCAGCGTTCTCGGCAAACTGACTGACGGTGCGGCTGGTAATCGCGCTCTGCTGTGAGACAAGAAAAACGAGCACGATAAAACCGAGCAGCATATTCATCACCGCACCGGCGGCGACAACAAGAAACCGCTTCCACACCTTTGCTTTGCTGAAGGAACGCTCGTCCTCCGACGCCTCGTCTTCCCCTTCCATGCTGACATAACCGCCGATCGGCAGCAGGCGCAGAGCATAGAGAGTTTCCCCGCGCTGATGGCGCAGCAATGCCGGCCCCATACCGATCGAAAACTCATTGACCTTGATCCCGCAGAACTTCGCGGTGGCAAAATGCCCCAGCTCATGGATAAAGATCACCGATCCGAAAACCAGAATGGAAACTAAAATCGTAATAATCAAAGCACTTCTCCTTCTGCGCGGCCCACAGGCGCACTTAGATTCTTTTCCTTTCCTGCCTGCAGGCCCGGATTGCGCCGCAAATTACCGTGAAACCGCTTCCTCCACCATCCGGCGCGCCTGCGCATCACAGGCGAACACGTCCTCGAGGACATAGCTGCCGGTTGCATCCGAGAACCGATCAACCGCCATCTGGGCAAATCGACCGATATCGAGAAACCCGATCTTCCCCTTCAGGAACAGCTCGACTGCCTTCTCATTCGCCCCGTTTACCGCAGTAGGTACCAGCCCGCCCAGCGCGATCGCCCGCTTGGCCGCTGCAAGACAGCAGAAAGTTTCTTCGTCCGGCAGGTCAAAGGTCAGTTTGCCCAGGGTGGCGAAATCCAATTCGGGCGCCGGTCCCACCTCCCGCTCAGGCCAGGTCAGCGCATACTGGATCGGGATTCGCATATCCGGAACCCCAAGCTGCGCGATAATTGAGTTATCGGCAAACTGTACCATCGAGTGGATGATACTCTGCCGCTGCACGATGATCTGCACCTTTTCCTGCGGCAGGCCGAACAGCCAGACCGCTTCAATCAGCTCCAGGCCCTTGTTCATCAGGCTGGCGCTGTCAATCGTAATCTTGCTGCCCATGCTCCAGTTGGGGTGCCGCAGCGCGTCGGCAGCGGTCATTCCCCGCAGCTCGTCGGCTGTCTTGCCAAAGAAGGGACCGCCCGATGCGGTGAGCAGGATCTTGGTCAGCTTTTTGGCCGAATGGGGATCCTGCAGACATTGGAAGATCGCAGAGTGCTCGCTGTCCACCGGCAGCAGATGAACTCCCTTGCAGCGAACCGCCTCGGTTACCAGCGCACCGCCGGTAACAAGGCTCTCTTTATTCGCCAGCGCAAGATCCTTGCCGCTCTCAATCGCGGCGAGAGAGGAGGCCAGTCCGGCGATACCGACGACGGCGTTCAGCAGGACATCGGCCCCCGGCATTGCGGCCAGCTCAGTCAGGCCCTGCGAACCCTCAAGCAGCAGCGGCGGCTGGGACATCCCCTCCAGCTCAGATTTGACTCGCTGCGCCGCAGCAGGATCGACTACCGCGACCGCCTTGGGATGAAATTCGGCAATCTGCCGCAGCAGCAGTTCGGCGTTCCGGTTCGCAGCGAGGCCAAAAACTTCATACCCCTGTGCCCGGATAACATCAAGACTTTGGGTTCCGATCGAGCCGGTTGACCCCAGCAGCGTAATCCGTTTTGTCATGTTTGCTCCCTCCAGTTATCGTGAGATAAAAGGCAGCCATCTGGAAACAAGCGAGACGAACGGCATAACCAACAATACGCTGTCAAACCTGTCCAGTATACCGCCATGCCCCGGAAAGATCGAGCCGTAGTCCTTGATACCGCATTGCCGCTTGATCGCTGAGGTGAACAGGTCACCCATCATGCCCAGCACACTCGCAATGATTCCGACCCCACAGACAGTAAGGTAGCTTTTCAGCCCTACTGTCGGAATGCTTTCACCGGTCTCCAGCAGAGGCAGCAGCGCGGAATATCCCCAGGTAAACAGGCACCCCAGCAGCATGCTGCCAAAAATTGCACCAATGGCGCCCTCGATCGTCTTGTTCGGGCTAACCCGGGGGGCGAGCTTATGCTTGCCGAAGCGCACCCCGGTCAGATAGGCCGCGCTGTCTCCGCCCCATGCAAAGCCAAAGCCGAGCAGGATCAAATAGAGGGAATCATACCCATACTGCTCCAAGGGAAAGAGGATCTTAAAGGAAATAATCGAGTAGAATCCGAACAGCACAATGCCGCAAAAAAAGATGACCTCGCTCACCTGTGCAAAGGTCAATTCCTTGACCTCAAAAATAACACAGACCGCAATATAGACGATGAAGAGGAAGAAGAGCAGCGGCATAAAACCGCGGATCTCATCATGGTCGCTCAAGATAACGATCAACGCCATCGGCACAATCGCGCAATACAGCCAGATCGCATGCGAAATGCGAAAGGCGCTGATGATCTCATAAAAAGCAAGGATGCAGATCATCGCCACAATGATATTGAAGACAAAATAGTTATAGAAATAGAGCGCGAGAAACAGGATTGGGATCCCGACCAGGGAGGTTATCACCCTTGTTTTCATCTCTAGCCCATCCTTTCAGCATAATATCAAGCCGGTATGTCATCTTTGACGACCAGCGCGGTCAGATGCCGCCAAAGCGGCGGTCTCTTTGGTAAAATTCCTCAATCGCCGCATCCAGATGCTTGCGGGTAAAGTCCGGCCAAAGCACATCCATGTAGATGAATTCAGTATAGGCGCTCTGCCAGAGCAGGAAATTAGACAGCCGTTTTTCCCCGCTCGGACGCAGAATGAAGTCAGGATCCTTCTGGCCTGCGGTGTATAACTGACCAGCGAGCATCTCCTCGTCAATCTGTTCCGGATCCAAAAGGCCCTGCGCCGCTCTGCGTGCCAGCGCGCGGGCGGCATGGGTGATCTCCTCTCTGCCGCCGTAATTGATGGCGACATTGATTATCATGCCTTTATTATCCTTTGTCCCCTCTTCAATCTCGGCCATCAGCTTCTTGATCTCATCGCTCAGCGGCGTTTTGTCGCCGAGAATGATGATCCGGTTATCCTCTTTTTTATAGTCAAACGCCCGGGTGAGGTATTCCTTGAGCAGGCGCATGATCGCGTCGACCTCGCTCTTGGGCCGCTTCCAGTTCTCGGTGGAAAATGCGTAAAAGGTCGTCGCCTCGACCCCGAGCTGCTTGCAGTACTTGACCATATCCTGAAAGACCTGTGCACCCTTGGTATGCCCCGCAGTACGCGGCAAGCCTCTGCGCTTTGCCCAGCGGCCGTTTCCGTCCATGATAAAGCCGATATGCAGCCCTTTGGCGCCGCTATTACTCTCCGCCATCTTCTGCCTCCGTTTTTCTCTAAAAGACCGAGCCGCAGAGGTTGCGAGCGGGTCTCCCCCCTCGTCCTGCGCGGCCCGGCGCTCTTTAATCGATTAGATCTCCATGATCTCTTTGACCTTTTCCTCACAGACCTTATCGATCTTCTTGATAAATTTATCGGTGATCTTCTGCATCTCTTCCTCGAGCTCCTTCTGATCGTCCTCGGTGAGCTCGCCGGCTTTCTTCTTAGTCTTAAATTTGTCCATCGCGTCACGGCGGACGTTGCGGACCGCAACCTTGCCCTCCTCGGCCATCTTCTGGGCGTCCTTGGTCAGCGCCTTGCGCCGCTCCTCGGTCGGGGCCGGGAAAACCAGCCGCATGATCCGGCCGTCATTGGTCGGGTTGATGCCGACATCGCTGGTCAGAATCGCCTTTTCGATCGCTCGCATCATCGAGGGATCCCAAGGCTGAATGGTCAAAATGCGCGCCTCGGCGACAGCAACGGCCGCAACCTGATTGATCGGGGTCGGGCTGCCATAGTAGTCGACCATAACCTTATCCAGAATTCCGGGATTGGCGCGCCCGGCGCGGATTCCCTTGAGCTCCCGGCAGAGGTGATCGACGGCGCTCTCCATCTTCGCTTCGTACTTTTGGGTCAGCTCACTCATATCAGTTATCCTCCTTGACCAATGTGCCCACGTCCTCACCGCAGAGCGCGCGGACAATATTTTCGGGATCGGAAATGTCGAACACGAGCAGCGGCAGCTTGTTATCGCGGCACATCGTCGCCGCGGTGGAATCCATCACCGCCAGCTGGTCGCTGAGTACCTGAGAGAACGAGAGGGTATCATACCGCTTTGCATCCGCAAACTTATGCGGATCCTTGTCATAGACACCATCCACCATCGTGGCCTTAAAGACAATCTCCGCATTGATCTCAACAGCGCGTAGTGCGGAGGCGGTATCGGTGGAGAAGAAGGGGTTGCCGGTTCCGCAGGCGAGGATGACAACTCTTCCCTTTTCCAGATGACGGGTGGCGCGGTTGCGGATATAAGGCTCTGCAACCTGCTGCATCGTAAGCGCGGTCTGCACCCGAACCTCAAGCCCCAGATGCTCCAGCGCGTCGGCTACTGCAAGGGCGTTCATAACCGTCGCGAGCATCCCGATCTGATCGGCACGGGTCCGCTCCATATCCCCGCTGGATCTTCCACGCCAAAAGTTGCCGCCACCGACCACAATTGCGATCTCGGCGCCAAGTTCATGCGCTTTCCGAATACTTTCACAGATCCGCACAACCACATTATAGTCAATGCCCATCTTTTGGTCGCCCGCCAGCGCCTCACCGGAGAGCTTGAGCAAAATTCGCTTATATTTCAGCTCCAAACTAACCACCGCCTGCTCTTTTTTATTTCCCGCCAAACGGCGGTTTTCGCTTTTCCTATTTTACAATAGTTGCCCGTCCTTGTAAACACCCGCTTCTTCAAAAAACAAAAACAGATTCTGTGAATTCGCAGGAAAGTTCAAGACTTTCTCTTTCCGCGCAAGCCGCCGCGGAACCATCTCTTTTTTCTGTCCGGGAATTCTTCGCCGAGCGCAATCTGCTGCTGCATCTGAAGGCGAACCTTTCCCCGCCGTTTGAGGTTGTGCGCGTGCAGCCACAGACCTGCAAGCGCCGCGGCATAGAGCAATGCGCTGATCAAACCGGAAGGGACCGAAAGTCCCTGCCAAACATCCGTACATGCGTCGACAATGCCGAGCAAAAGCACCGAGACACAGCTTTTGAGAATTCCACCACCGCTCGCCCAGACCGCGGCAAATGCCAGATATCCTGCTCCATTCGGCTGAAGGGTATAAACCGGCTGCGGCGGCATCAGCGCAATTGCAACCCCGGCGAGGCTGACCGCACCGCCGGCGAACAGCATCCCGTATAGCTGGGTTCGCTGCACACTCCAGCCAGTTCCAATCAGCGCGGCAGGATTTTCCTCCGCCGCCCGCAGCCGCAGACCGAAATCGGTGCAGTTGAGCAGATAAAAGACCGCAGGAGGAACAAGCAGCGAGAAATAGGTCAGCCAGCCGGTGGAGCCAAGCAGTCCACCCAGCACCGGAACCTGTGCCAACGAAGGAATCGAGAGCACCGGCAAAGCGCCGACCTGTGCAGAAGAGACGAGCAAATCTTCCCGGTCAAACAAATGCAGGCACATACCGGAAACCGAAAGCGCAAAGATGTTGAACACAACCCCAGCGAGCAGTTCATCGGTTTTGAAACGCAGCAGAAACAGGGCAAACAACATGGCTAGCAGCATCCCGGCAATCATCCCGACCAGCAGTCCTACCATCCAGCCAACCCGCGCGCCGCGCGCCATCAGCTGCTCATACTCTGCGCTTCCCTGTTCCGCTCCGGCCAAAAGAGCCCGGCAAACCAGCGCATCGGCAAAATAAGCCGCCATTCCGCTGAAGGTCATCACGCCTTCCGCCGCAAGAAAAAACACACCGCTGCGGCGGGCGATTACCAATCCCATCGCGGCCAAAAGTAGCGGGGTGCACACAGCGAGCAGACGCACCAAATAACCGTTGTCAAATACAGCGGCCCCCATCTGCCGCAACAGTTCGATCAACTGTGCCATCTCACCCCACCTCCCCTTCTTTTTTCTCGGTCTTTTCGACCGCTGCATCCGACTTTACAGCCCGCTTTCCGTTGATCGGAAGCGGGATCAGATCCGCGCAGAGGGCAAAATAGAACAGGATCGAAACTGTACCCGCAAACAGGGAAACCTCGGTGGGGAAACCGGTCTGAGCCTGTAACAGCGCTGCCCCCTGGTGCAGATAACCGTAAAACAAGCAGCACAGAACAGCCCGCAGCGGGTTGCTGTCCGCCAACAATGCAGCCAAAATTCCAAACATGGCGACCGACGGAAAAACGCCATTCCAGACATATCGCGTTTGGATCCCCATCATCTCAACCGCACCGCCAAAACCTGCGAGCGCACCTGCGAGCAGCTGCGCCGCCATCGCGACGCCGCTCCAGGAGAGGCCGACATAGGCCGACATACTCTCGCTTGCTCCAACCGCACGGATGCCGTATCCAATCCGGCTGCGGTAAAGCAAGAGATAGAGCAGTCCCAGCGCAGCGGCGGCAAAAAGCACGCCCAGCCGCAGCTCGGTACCCGGCAAAATCCGGGGAAGCCACAACCGCTGCGGGATCTCAAAGGAAGCGCCCTCTGCGGCGTTCGGGTCCCGCAGACTGTGTTCGAGCAAAAAGCTGGACAGCTGAAGAACAAAATAACTGAGCAACAGCGAAGAAAGGGTGATATTAACCCGCCTGCGAAGCGCCATCAGGCCAGGAATCGCCGTGACCACCGCGCCCACTGTCGTTCCAATGATCAGCGCAGCCGGCACCAGATACCAGACCGGCTTCTCATCCCCCTGCAGCAGAAAGATACTGACCAGACAGGCCGAGAGAAGGAAAGAAGCAATCAGGGCCAGATTGTATCTGCGGCATTGAAACACCACCGTACAACCAAGTGCCACAAAGAGCATCGGGGTGATATAAGACACCAAACCCGTCAGCGCCGAAACCGAGGAGAGCGGCGCAATAAAAAAAGTATAAAGGGAATCTGCCCGCTGTTTTTCAAACAGACAGATCATCAAAAAGCAAACCACGATCGCCATCAGGCCGGCCGCCACCCGCCAGAGAACCGGGAGCGGAATCTTTCGGATTTTTTTATTCAAAGCAGACCGCCTCCAATTCTTCTTCACTCATCCGCTTTTCCCCATTCATGTAGGGGTCAAGCTGACTTTGCGATACCGGTTTTGGGAAATAAGCACTTACGCTGCCCTGATACAGCACCAGCACGCTATCTGCAATCACCGCAAATTCATTCCAGTCAGTCGGCACCAATAGAACCGCGGTTCCCTCGTCCCGAAGCTCGATCAGCTTTTTCTCTAGAAATGCCGCCGTCTCCTCGCTGGTGCCGAAGGTCGGTTGATAGGCCACCAGCAGTACCGGCTCGTTGGAAAATTCTCGCGCGGCCAACAGTTTCTGGGTTGAAGAGGTTGAGAGCACCGAGGCATTCTCCTGACCACTTTTGCAGCGGATGTCATACTCCTGAATCAGCCGATCCGCTTCCTTTTTCAGTTTTTCCTGATCCAAAAGCCCGTAGTTCCGATAATCCGGATTGGTATACTGATAGGGCAGCAGATTTTCCTGAATACTCAGCGAGGTTGCTACCCCATCAAATTCCGGTGTTGAGAGCAGGAAAGAAACCCCGAGATCCCGCACTCCGCGTACCCGGTCCGCCGTGATATCGTCATCATAAATCGAGACCTTACCGGTAACGATATTTGACAACCCACAAATTGCCTCACAGAGCTCTCGCGCTCCACTATCCGGCTTACCCACAACGGCAAGGACCTCTCCTGCCCGCACCGAAAAACTGACCTGCTGTACCGCCGGATGATCCTCGGTGCGGAAAACCGACAAATCCCGCACCTTGAGAACAGTATCTCCAGGCTGGGCACCAGTCTTCTTTGTCCGCTTGATGCGGCTGTTCTGCACCATCCGCCGCTGAAGCTGGGCAGGGGTCGCCTGGGCCGCTTCGATGCAATCGGTTGTTGCCCCCTCCTCCATAATGGTAATCCGCTCACAGAGTTCCAGCATCTCCCGCACCTGATTAGAGACATAGAGGATCGAGATCCCCTTTGCCGCAATCTTCCGCAGCAGTCCAAACAACTCCTCGGTCTGTGCAAGGCTGAAATAGGAAGCCGGCTCATCGAGAATGATCAGCTTGGCCCCCGCGATATAGGCCTTCAGAATCTCCATCTCAAGGGCGTCTTCCGCTGTGAGACGAACCGCCCGATCTTCCGGTCCGGGGTCCATTCCAAATTCTTTGAGCAGCGCCGCAATCTCGTTATTCCGCTGCTTTTTTGCCAGCGGAGCAAATCGGTTCTTTGCCTGTCCGAGCAGAATATTCTCCGCCACCGTCAATCCCGGCACCAGCCCGGATTTTTTTTGCAGCCGAAAAATGCCCAGCGCAGCCGCCTGAGTCACGCTGGCGGGAGAGACGGCTGCGCCGTCAACCTCAAAGACGCCGCCGTCCCGCTGCAGTTCTCCGCTGATGATCTTGACGAGGGTAGATTTTCCAGCGCCATTCTCGCCCAGCAGACCGTGGATCTCCCCCACGCCAATCTGCAAGCTGGCGTCGGTTATTGTGACATAGCCCTCGGTATACGCCTTGCTGATATGTTCAATACGCAGACGGTCCTGTGCCATATGCAAACTCCTTTTTTCCGGTGTTCTCATTTCAAAGGCGATCGTTTTCTTCGCCCGCCTTCGCCGAAAAAGGACAAAAGCCCATCCTTTAACCTTTTTATTTTATCCCAAACCACAAAAAATGTAAACCACACCGATTCAGAAGACCGCTTTTTTCACCGCAATCACACAAATCAAAAACAGGGCCCAGAGCAAACGCTCCGAGCCCCGCATTTATGCACTTATCCGGATCGATTAATAATCGTTCCGCTTCTTCTTCACGCTCTTGCGCCAGACTACCACGACCACCAGGATCACGGCAACCACCAATACAACCGGAATCAGCCAGGAATTACCGGCCTCATCAAAGCTCTTGACCTCACTCCAAGCTGCGTCCATCGCGGCGCTCAGATCATCGGGGAGCACGTTGAAGGTCTCGGTGTTCGCGAGGACCTCATCTGAGGGGTACATGATTGGGCTATTCTTGAGCTCATCAGGCAGCAGCTGCTCAGCCTCCACCTGCGGGGTGGAGTAACCGATATACTCGCAGTTGGCCAGGGCGACCTCAGTCTCGCACAGGAAGTTAATATACATCTCGGCCGCTTCCTTGTTGGTGCTGGTAGCGGGGATGCACATCGCATCGACGAAATAGTTGGTGCCCTCCTTGGGGATCGCAAAGGCCAGATCGGGGTTCTCCTCCATCATGATGATGGCATCGCCGGCATAGTACGGAGCGATCGCGGCCTCACCGCCCTCCATCTTGTCGAAGATTTCATCCATGACATAGGCCTGCACCACGCTCTTCTGGGTCTTGAGCTCCTCGGCCATCTGCTCGATCTCCTCGACGGTGGTAGGGTTCATGCTCAGCCCGATCCGCTTGGCCGCAATCGCAAAGGCGTCACGGCTGTTGTTGAACATCAGCACATTGCCCGCATAGGCCTCATCCCACAGCGCATCCCAGCTGTCAATCTCTCCCTCCACCATCGTGGTGTTGTAGATCAGACCAACAACACCCCAGGTGTAGGGCACGCAGTACTCGTTGTTGGGATCGTAATCCCGGCTCTTGTACTGGTCGCCAATCAGGTCCATATTCGGAATGTTGTCGAAGTTCAGCTTCGCCAACAGCCCCTCCGAAGCCATCTTGCCGATCATGTAATCGCTGGGGACGATCACGTCATACTCAGCGCCACCGGACTTGATCTTGGCATACATGCTCTCGTTGGTGTCATAGGTGGTGTAGTTCACCTTGATGCCGGTCAGCTCCTCGAACTCCTTGTTGATGTCCATCCCGCCGTCCGAGCCGTCCGAAATATACAGGCCCCAGTTGTAGACATTCAGGGTAATATCCTGGCCCTTGAACCGTTCCCAATCGTAGCCGTTATCCCGCACCTCAACCGCAGCCTGAGCCGGCACAGACAGCATCAGCACAAGCATCAGGACGGACAACAGGCATCCTACCTTCTTTTTCATTTCTTTCTCCTCTCTTATAACAACCTCTTTTATCTTCTGCAAAAGCGGGTTAGTCCCGCGATGCAAGCTTCTTTTGCTTTCTGGTATCGTTGGCGTTAACCAGAAGGATGATCGACAAAATTACCACAAACATAATAGTAGACAGCGCGTTGATTTCCGGGCTGACCTTCTTACGGGTCATGCTGTAAATCGCAATGGGCAGCGTCTGCAATGTACCGCTGGTAAAATAGCTGATGATAAAGTCGTCGATCGAATAGGTCAGGCAGATCAAAAAACTGGAGAGTACTGCCGGCATAATCTCAGGCAGCACCACCTTAAAAAACGCCTGCACCGGCGTACATCCAAGGTCCAGCGCCGCCTCCCACATCCGCACATCCATCTGGCGCAGCTTGGGAGACACATTAAAGATGACATAGGGTACGCAGAAAGTAATATGGGCGATCAGCAGCGTAGGTGTGCCGAAGATCTTTCCTCCCATCCAGTTTTTCACCACGACAAAGAGCAGCATCATCGATACACCGGTGATGATTTCGGGGTTGATAACCGGCATATAGCTGATGTTCATAATGACATTGCGCGCGCCCCGGCGCATTGAATGGATGCCGATGCTGGCCATCGTACCAAGTACCGTCGCGATAATTGACGCAACCAGCGCAATCACCAGCGAAAGGCCCAGCGCGCTCAAAATCATATCATTGCGAAACAGATTGCGGTACCAGCTCAGCGTAAAGCCGGTGAAATTCGAACGGCTTTTGGACTCGTTGAAGCTAAAGACCGCCATCACCGCAATCGGCACATACATAAAGGAGAAGATCAGCACCATATAGACCTTTGCAAGCAGTCCCATCCGACGCATCAGATCACTCCCCCTTCCTTATTCTCGCTGTCCAATATGTTGGTCAAGCCCATGCAGAGCAGTACGACCACCATCAGCACAAGACTCATCGCGCTGCCCAGATTATAGTTATAACTGTTGCCGAGGAACTGCAACTCAATCAGGTCGCCGATGAGCATGTTGGAACCGCCGCCGAGCATCCGGCTGATGATAAAGGTGGAGACACTCGGAACAAAAACCATCGTAATCCCGGTGGTGATGCCCGGCATCGAGAGCGGGATCAAAACTTTTGTGACCTTCTGGAACAGGTTCGACCCGAGATCCTCCGCAGCCTCGATCAGGCTGTCGTCGATCTTGACCATGATGGTATACAGCGGCAGGATCATATAAGGCAGGTAGTTGTAGACCATTCCCAGCACCACCGCGCCCTGGGTGTTAATCATATTGAAGGGACCAATGCCAAACAGCCCGAAAAAGCTATTGATCAGTCCGTTTCTCTCAAGCAAGGTCATCCAGGCATAGGTCCGCAGCAGGAAGTTCATCCACATCGGCAGCATGACCAACATCAACATGATCCGCTGCTTGTTCACCCGCAGTCGGGAAAGCATAAAGCTCAAGGGATAAGCGAGGAACAGACAGATGACCGTGGCAATCGCGGCCAGCAGAAGGCTGCGGACAAAAACCGACGCATACTGTCCCAGACCGGACAGGTTTTCCAGCGTGAAATTACCCTCTTTGTCGGTAAACGCAAAATAGATGACCATCAAAAGCGGCGCGACGATAAACGCCGTCATCCATACAAGGTAAGGTGCGGCGCAGATTTTAGAATTCAGTTTCATCGCGCCGCCTCCCCCATCCTGTGCATGATGTGGATCTCATCCGGCCCGATATTCATGCCGACAAACTCGCCCGGCTGCTGGGACTGGGTGGAGTGAATCTTCCACTCAAAGCCCGCCTGCTCGACGATGATCTCGTAGTGCACGCCCTTAAAGATAACGCTTTTGACCACGCCGGACAGCTGGCCCTGAATCGCGGGCACCACCTGTACATCCTCCGGGCGAACCACGACGTCCACCAGTTCACGGGGCGCAAATCCCTTATCAACACAGGCAAACTGCTGGCCGGCAAACTCAACGCAGAAATCCCGTTCCATCACACCGGACAGGATGTTCGACTCGCCGATAAAGTCCGCAACAAAGGCGTTCTGCGGCTCGTTGTAAATGTCTACCGGCGTGCCGATCTGCTGAATGTATCCGCCGTGCATAACCACTACCGTGTCACTCATTGTCAGCGCTTCTTCCTGGTCATGGGTGACATAGATAAAGGTGATGTTGGTGTCCTTCTGAATCCGTTTGAGCTCAGTCTGCATCTCCTTGCGGAGTTTGAGATCCAGCGCGCCCAGCGGCTCATCCAGCAGCAGCACCCGAGGGTGATTGACCAGCGCTCGAGCGATTGCAACCCGCTGCTGCTGTCCACCCGAGAGTGTGGTGGTATCCCGTCGCTCAAAGCCGCGCAGGCCCACCATCTCGAGCATCTCGAGCACCCGTGTTTTTAATTCCTTTTCCTCGACCCGCCGCAGCCGCAGTCCAAACGCCACATTTTCATAGACATTCAGGTGCGGGAACAGCGCGTACTTCTGGAACACCGTATTGACCTGCCGCTTATAGGCGGGCAACCCGGTGATCTCCTTGCCATCAAAAAAGACATTGCCCGACTTTGGTTCGATGAAACCGCCGATCACCCGCAATGTAGTCGTCTTTCCGCAACCAGACGGCCCGAGCAGGGTCACAAACTCCTTGTCATGGATGTCCAGCGACAACCCATTGAGAACGGTTTCCCCATCAAAGTCTACAACAATGTCTTTTAGTCCAACGATCGTATTTTCCATCCTGCATCCCCCTTTGCGGTATTGGTCCCGTGGTGGATTGTCGCCAACGGGCAGGCGCCAATTATACTACCCCGCAAAAGGTTTGTTACACCCCCGTAAACGGGAGCTACAGCAGTACATACAACGCCCATGTTCTGATGAGCTGCACTAGGCAGCTCCCGGCGCCACGGGAAATTTTCCGCGGGCCTTAGATGCGAACACACAATATGTACTATATAGGCGACGGTATCTTTTGTCAATACTTTTTATCAAATTTCTCGATTTTTGAGGAAGAAGGCCGCACAGTTGAGATATTTTGGACAATTTGAGATAAATTCTCCGGTTTTCTCAAAAAAGCGCCGGTTTCCTCTGGCCCGTTCTGTCAATCAACAAAAAATGCGCGGACCCCAAAGGAATCCGCACGGCAGACCGCTGATTTAGTTGAGAATAAGCTGGCGTACCCCCAGCAAAAGGCCATAGGTAGCTGCGGTAGTAAGAAACCCGGAAATCGCAATTCCAATCAAGATCGCGCAGGCTGACCGCCGACGATCCAGCCCCAGCAGATCAGAGAGCAGTACGCCAGCCCAGCAGCCGATTCCGGTGAATGGAATTGAAACGATCAACGCAAGCGCAAGACAGCCGCGTCGGTCAAAAAAGCCCCTGTGCCGCTGCACAAACTCATCGGTTCTTCGCAGTACCTTTGCACCCAGGCGGAACCGGCGAATCCCATTTAATCCCCGTTCCCCCGCCCGCAGCAAAAAAGGAACCGGCAAGAAAGAGCCGATCGATGAACCAATATAGGCAAGGTACCACTTGAGATTAAGCGCCGCTCCAAGCAGAATGGATCCCTTATTCTCCAAAATCGGTGTCATCGAGGAGAGCAGGACAACGACGCTTTTGATGGTGTTACCGGCGCCGATAAGCGCAGACTGAAACGGCATATATCCTTCCTCCTTTTCTATCTGTCATCTTTGTTTCCCTCGTGAGAAACTTAAATATTATATCACTTTTTTCTAATTTTGTAAATCGAAAAAGCGCGCGGCATATTTTCCTTCGGCCTTTCCCATACTGTGAAAGGCGTCGGCGGCTGTCGCTGTCGAGACTCAGGATAAAGGGGGCGACTGTGATGATCTATTTTAATGGCTTTGGAGAAGCGGCAAACCGAAGCTGCAACGAGGCGATCTCCCTCGCACATCAGTTAGGACATCTCTATATCGGTACCGAGCATCTGCTCGGCGGCATTCTGATGGAGGGAACCAGCCGTGCCGCGGGCGCGCTCGCAGAACAGGGGCTGAGCCTGTGCAGCTACCGCGAATTTCTCTCCTCGCAGGTGGGGCGCGGACTGCCGGTACGGCTATCTCCCCGGGATCTCACCTCCAACGCCGTTCAGGTCCTGGAAAAAGCGTCGCTGAAAACGCGATGGCTGGGTGAGGCTTGCACCCGTGCCGAGCATCTGCTCACCGCCATTTTTTCCAATGAGTCCTATACCGGCGCACGATTTGCTCGCGCACTCGGAGTAGACCTGCGCGCAGTCTGTCAGAGCTGCGAACTTTCTTTTCTGCCCAAACCGATGCCGGGTTTTACCCCTCGTGCACTAGCGGGAGGTACTCCCAGGAGCAGCGGCAAAGGACTGGAACGGTATGGACGTGATCTGACAAGATTAGCCGCTGAGGGACAGCTCGACCCCTGTCTTGGACGAGATCAGGAAACCAGCCGGTTGATGGAAATTCTCTGTCGACGCAGAAAAAACAACCCCTGCCTGATCGGCGAAGCGGGGGTGGGCAAAACCGCAATCGTCGAAGGTCTGGCCCAGGCGATCGCCTCCGGGCAGGTGCCGCGGGAGTTGGCCCACCGCCGGCTGATCAGTTTGGATCTTGCCAGCTTAATCGCCGGCACCAAATACCGTGGCGACTTTGAAGAACGGTTTAAGGGCCTGCTGGAAGAGGTCTCCTGCGACGGAAACTGCATCCTGTTTATTGATGAGCTGCACTCAATCATCGGTGCCGGCGCTGCCGAGGGCGCGGTGGATGCGGCAAGCATCCTCAAACCTCCCCTTGCACGGGGACAGCTGCGGCTGATCGGCGCCACTACAATGGAGGAATACCATCGCTTTATTGAAAAGGACAGCGCGCTTGAACGCCGCTTTGAGACCATCCGGGTAGAGGAACCCGACCGGGAAGCTGCGATCCGGATTTTGACGGGGCTTCGGGAACCCTATGAATCCTTTCATCACATCCGGATCAGCGACGCTGCCTTTACTGCTGCGGTCGATCTATCCACCCGGTATCTGCCGCAGAAAAAACTGCCGGACAAAGCGATTGATTTAATTGATGAAGCCGCGGCGCGAATGCGTGTTTGTGGCACGGGAGAAAAGGTCACCCTCGGCCGGCGGGAGATCGCTGCCGTCCTCTCTCGAGCCACCGGCATTCCGGTGGGAGAACTGAGCCGGGAGCAGCAGACCGAGCTGGCCGACCTTGAACGTCGCCTCTCTGCTCGGGTCATCGGTCAACCACAGGCAATTTCTGCGATTACCGCTTCGATCCGACGCTCCCGCTCCGGGCTCTCCTCAAACAGCAGACCTGCAGGCTCTTTTCTCTTCCTCGGCCCGACCGGTGTAGGCAAGACTGAACTTTGCCGTGCGCTGGCCCGCGAGGTGTTCGGCAATGAAAAGGCTTTGCTGCGATACGATATGAGCGAATATATGGAAAAGCAGTCGGTCGCTCGTTTGATCGGCGCGCCGCCGGGGTATGTCGGCTATGAGGAGGGAGGACAGCTGACCAAGGCAATTCGGGAACGGCCTTACAGCGTAGTGGTTTTTGACGAGATTGAAAAGGCGCATCCGGATATCAATAATATCCTGCTGCAGATTCTTGAGGAGGGTTGTCTGACCGAAAGCGGCGGAAGAAAGGTGGCCTTCGGCAGCGCAATCGTCATCCTGACCGGTAACCTCGGGGCCGATCAGTTCTCCAAATTCCAGCTTGGCTTTGGAGACGCCGGAAAAGATCCCGAAGCAATCCGTCGGGCCGTACTCAAGCAAGCGCGCATCAGTCTGCGCGCAGAACTGCTCGGACGTCTGGACGAGATCATCGTCTTCTCGCCGCTTGGCGAAGATGAAATGTTCCAAATCGCCAAGTTACAGATAGAGGAGCTCTGTCTGCGGGCAAAAAAGCAAAAACTCGATCTCACCGTTTCCGACGAGGTCGTCTCCCATCTCGCGCATCTCGGCGGCAGCACCGCATCCGGTGCCCGGGGTGTACGGCGCGCGGTGGAACAAAAGCTGGAACTCCCCTTGTCCGATTACCTGCTCGGTGGTAAAATGAAACGGTGTAAAAGGCTGCGGGCTGTTCTGCTGGAGGATGGGATCTTGCTGGAAGAGTGTCTTTCCGCCAAAAAGACCGTAGTCTGAAATTCTCAGGGCAAGGAGAGAACGAGATGGACTATATTGAATCCACCATGACCGTCACCGAGGAAAAGACCGCGCAGGCGATGGGCAGCGGCGACCTGCCGGTGCTGGCCACTCCGGCCATGATCGCGCTGATGGAGAACGCCGCAATGCGCTGTGCCGCACAGCTGGTACCTGACGGATGCACTACCGTCGGCACCCGAATGGAGGTCACACATGACCGTGCTTGTGGGATCGGCTCTGTCATTACCGCCCGCGCTACCCTGGTCGAAAAGACCGACCGCGTCTTCACCTTTAAGGTAGAGGCGTTTGATGAAAAGGGGCTTATCGGCGCAGGGGTCCACACCCGCGCCTCTGTTCTGCGGGAACGGTTTCTGGCAAAACTCGGTCTGGCATAAGTTTTGAAAAGCGGCAGGTCTGCGACCTGCCGCCTTTTTGTTTTTCCCCTAAAAGTTTTCATTGTTTTTTGAGGAAAACCATTCGATTTTTTCTGATTTTATGGTAGAATAATACCGTTCTTTGGAAATTCGTGGTTTGCGCGATGGCACACCTGAAAAGGAGATCAGCTTTACGCCTTTCCAAGCCACCCATACCGTGTGAGGTCAATTCTCCCATCCGGTAAAAAGCAGATCCCCTCCTCCTCCAATAAGTGCCGCTGGACCTCTGGTCCACCAAAAGCAAACCCGGAGCAGAGAGAACCGTCTCGAAAAACGACCCGGTGACAGGGTATAACCCCTGGTTGCGGATTGTGGTGTAACGCAAATCCGACCCCGCGCGCACCGCGCGGATTGCCCGCCAGCGCCGCAACCTGTCCATAGGTGGCGACCCTTCCGCGGGGAATCTGTTTGACGGTTTGATAAACTCGTTCAGTAAACGGGGATGGCATCTTGTTTTCCTCCCAATATTATTTTAGATAGGATGGATCGCCTGATGAAAAAAACACTTGTGATCGGCTCAACCGTCGCGGATGTCATTGTCCGGGTTAATCATCTTCCCCGAACGGGCGAGGATCTCGCCATCGAGGAGCAGACCCTTTCGCTTGGCGGCTGCGCCTATAATGTTTTCCACGCTCTCAAGTTGTTTGACTCCCCGGCCCTGCTTTTTTCCCCGGTCGGTACCGGTATCTACGGTGATTTTGTCTTTCACAGTCTTGCGGCAGCAGAGATTCACAGCGCAGCACCGCGTGTAAATGAGGAAAACGGCTGCTGCTATTGTTTTGTTGAGCCGGATGGAGAGCGTACCTTTGTCTGCCGCTATGGCGCGGAATATCTGTTCCGCAGAGAGTGGTTTGACGCGCTGGATCCCGACGAGATCGGTGGTGTCTATCTGTGCGGTCTTGAGCTCGAGCACGAAAGCGGCGAGCTGCTGATTGATTATCTGGAGGCACACCCTGAATTTTCTGTCTACTTCGCACCGGGCCCCCGGATCGGCAGCATCCCCTCTGAGCGGCTCGAGCGGATCTTCCGTCTCAAGCCCTTGGTTCACCTGAATGCTGGTGAAGCGCTGACCGTCACCGGCTGCAACAATCTGCAACGTGCGGTCAAGGCACTCTGCAATATTACAGACGGCGGAACCGTCGTCATTACGCTGGGAGCTCGCGGTGTGATCTGTGCACAGGGCGACTGGATGGAAGAGGTTCCCGCACAGGCGGTGCAGGTGCAGGACACCATCGGCGCCGGCGACTCGCATATCGGTGCGATGATCGCGGGCCTCACCCGTGGCCTTACCCTTTCACAGGCCGCGGCAAATGCCAACCGGTTTGCCGGTGCGGTTACCGCCAACCCCGGTGCCATCCTCCCCCGCCGCGTCTTTGAAACGCTGCATTTCGATTATTGAAACCGCATTTTGCCACAAATGGGCGCCCGGCGGGACGCCCATTTTTTTACTCTTTCTCCAGCGGCGTAATATTCTCCTCTTCAGGCCCATTTCGCATCTCGACATGGATCATAAAGCTGAGCAGCGCGCGCAGCAGAATGATAGCGCCAAGCACCGCCAGCTCCTGCAAACTGCGGACCTGCACCGTTTTGAGGATCTCGGCAGCCATCTTGAACTCCAAGCCGGTCGCCATTCCATTGGCCAGCTCAAACTTAACCGCATACCGTTTTCCCTTAATCCCAAAAAGAATTACGAGATAGTGCAAAAACGCCCGCGCTACCGAAACGGTAACCACGAAAATGCCGATCAACTCCGCAGCCGAAATAATAACCGGCAAAATCGTTTCAATGATTTTTTCTAACATCCTGATTTCCTCCCCTTTTAGTCTGGACAAAAAAACTGTGCGATCTCACGATCACACAGTTTTTCTTTTTGGAACAAAGCCCCGATCAGATCGAGATCTCCTTGGACATCTCATACAGGGTCTTGTCAATGGATTTATGCATGTTCAGCGCCTCGGTGATGTCAAAATCAACGATGTTGTTGCTCTTGGTGCCGACCACACGATTAAATTTACCATCCAGCAGCAGCCGAACTGCGTGATAGCCCATCTGGCTCGCCGCAACCCGATCGCGCAGCGTCGGGCTACCACCGCGCTGGACATGACCGAGCACCGTAGCACGACTCTCAATACCGGTCTTCTTCTCAATGATCTCGGCAAAATCATGCGCGCGACCAACGCCCTCGGCAACAATAATGATAAAGTGCTGCTTGCCGGTTTTGCGGGTGTCATTCATCCGCTGAATGATGTCCCGGTCAATATCAAACGGAATCTCGGGAATCAGGGTCGCCAGCGCACCAACCGCAATACCGGTATTCAGCGCGAGGTAACCGGCGTTGCGCCCCATCACCTCGACCACGCTGCAGCGGTCGTGGCTCTGGGTGGTATCCCGCAGCTTGTCGATCATCTCGACTGCGGTATTCATCGCAGTATCGTAGCCGATGGTATAGTCGCTGCAGGCAATGTCATTGTCAATCGTGCCGGGCAGGCCGATGCAGGGGATCCCCTGCGCCGCCATATCCTTGCAGCCGCGGAAAGAACCATCGCCGCCGATGACAACCAGCGCGTCGATGCCCTCCTCACGGCAGCGAGCGGCCGCCTTCTGCTGTCCCTCAAGTGTCTTGAACTCCAGACAGCGGGCGGTATAAAGCATGGTGCCGCCGCGGTGGATGATCTCAGAAACACTCCGAACATTCATCTCTTTGATGTCGCCATTGATCAAACCGTTGTAGCCGCGGTAGATTCCCTTCACCTGTATGCCGTGATACAGCGCAGTTCTAGTTACCGCGCGGATCGCCGCATTCATGCCGGGGGCATCTCCTCCGCTGGTCAAAACACCGATTGTCTTAATTTCCTTTGCCATTTTAGGCCTCCCTGAAACAGCTGTCTGCTCTGTGCTGAAATAAACCAAAAGTGGATCATGCAATATATGCAATGTCGAATCCACTCAATTACCAATTATAACGACTTCTTGAAGCAGAATCAAGCCGGAGAACAAAATTTACATCCCTACATCAAATATCCATTCTCACATAGTGAACGAGTTGCAATTTTTGTCTTTTTTTACCGAACGACGACACACCCCTCCCCCAGAAGGTTGGTCAATTCCTCCAACAAACGGGGGCTTTCCATCGCCCAGAGATTCCGCGGCGCTGCAACCAGTTTTCCGGTGTCCGCAATTCGAATACGAACCGGCATATCACCTGAAAAAATCTCGAGCAAGTCCCGCACTTTTACGAACTCTTTCCCCTGCATCGACGGGCATTTGAGATAAAGAGTACGAGGTCTCGACCCGGCTTGGCGGACAACCGTCGACTCTCCCCCAACCTGAGGCGGCTGATACCGATCAACACCCACAACCATATCAGCGACCAGCTTGGCGGCCTCATCCTCCTTGACCGATACCTTGCCGCGAACCACCACTACCGCGTTGTCAAAGATCGCGTCTCCATATTCGGTCAAAGTTTTTGGGAAAACCAAAAGCTCCATGCTGCCGCTCAGGTCTTCAACCGTGACAAAGGCCATCAGCGAATCCGAGCGTGTCGTGAGATACTTGGTCCGCACTACCGTGCAAACCAGCGTGACCTGCCGGCCATCCATCTGTTCGGCCTCCTCACCGGTCAGCTGGGAGACGGTGGACGTGGCATACCGCTCAATTTGATCGCGGTATTGATCCAGCGGATGGCCCGAGAGGTACAATCCGCTGATTTCCTTTTCCATCCGCAGCAGTTCGCTGTGGGGATATTCCGGTTTTTCGGGAATCTGGTATTGGGTCAGCTTCTCCTCCATCCCCCCGAAAAGGCTGATCTGGCCCTCAAGGTTGCGCCGGCTCTCCCCCTCAATGCTCTTGAGCATCCCCTCAAGGCTGTCCAGCATTGCCCGCCGGCTGCAACCGAATCCATCAAAGGATCCGCTCTTGATAAAGCTTTCCACCGCGCGGCGGTTCAGCTCACGGCCATACAGCCGACTGCAAAAATCGTAAAGTCCGGTATACGGCTTTTCCTCCCGCTTTTGTAGTACCGTCTGGATCAATCCGCGTCCAACATTCTTGAGCGCCAACAGGCCAAACCGGATATCCGTACCGTCCACAGTAAAGCCCAGGCCGCTCTTGTTGATATCCGGCGGCAGCACCCGGATGCCCAGCCGCTGACATTCGCCGGAGTATTCGATTACCTTATCGGTATTTTCTAATACGCTGGTGAGCAGCGCCGCCATAAACTGACGGACATAATGGCATTTCAGATAGGCCGTCTGATAGGCAACCACCGCATAAGCAGCAGCATGAGATTTGTTAAACGCATAGGAGGCAAAGCTCGACATCTCATCGAAGATCTCATTTGCAACCTCGCGCGGGATGCCGTTGGCAACGCAGCCGGCACACTCTCTCCCAGGCTCGGTACAGCCGTCGATGAAATGGGTGCGCTCCTGCTCCATAACATCGTGCTTTTTCTTGCTCATTGCGCGCCGCACCAGATCCGCCTGACCGTAAGAGAAACCCGCCAGTTCCCGGCAGATCTGCATGACCTGCTCCTGATAGACGATGCAGCCATTGGTCACCCCGAGAATATGTTCCAGCTGAGGGGTCTTGTATCGAATCGAAGAGGGATCGTGCCGGTTGCGGATATAGGTCGGAATCGAGTCCATCGGGCCGGGCCGATAAAGGGAGATCACCGCGATCATATCCTCAATGCCGGTTGGTTTGATCTGGGCCAATACCTGCCGCATCCCATTCGATTCAAACTGGAATACGCCATAGGCATCGCCGGTCGAGAGCATCTCAAAGACCTCTTTGTCGTCCTGCGGAATCTCGTCGAGATTGAAGTTGGGATTCACCGTCTGCCGGATCATCTGCTCGGCATCGTGCAGCACCGTCAGGGTGCGAAGCCCGAGGAAGTCCATCTTGAGCAAGCCCAGTTCCTCAATGGTCGTCATAGTAAACTGGGTGACAATCTGACCGTCGTTACTGGAAAGCGGCACATATTCATTTGCCGCTTCCCGAGTGATAACCACACCTGCCGCGTGGGTGGAGGCATGCCGCGGCATACCCTCGATCTTGAGGGCCATATCAATCAGCTCTTTCACCTGCTCGTTGGTGTCGTAGAGCTGTTTGAGATCGTGAGAGACCCGCAGCGCCTTCTCCAGCGTCATCTTGAGTTCCGAGGGCACCAGCTTGGCCACCTGATCCACCGACTGATACGGCATACCAAGCACACGCCCGACATCCCGGATCGCCGCCCGTGCCGCCATTGTACCGAAGGTGATGATCTGGGCAACATGGTCCGCACCGTATTTTTCTACGACATAGTCAATAACCTCCTGCCGTCTCTCATAGCAGAAATCGACGTCAAAGTCCGGCATACTGACCCGTTCGGGATTCAAAAATCGCTCGAACAACAGCTGGTAACGGATCGGGTCGATGTTGGTAATCCCCATGCAGTAGGCTGCAAGACTGCCCGCACCGCTGCCACGTCCCGGTCCGACCGGGATCCCCTTGCTGCGTGCATAGTTGATAAAGTCAAAAACGATCAGATAATAGTTGATGTATCCCATCCGGTCGATGACCGATATTTCATACTCCAGCCGGTCCCGGATCTCCTGTGAAGGGTTGGCACCGTAGTGCCGTGTCAGTCCTGCTTCGCAGAGGTTGCGGAAATAGACCTTGTTGTCCAGTCCATCCGGCGCTTCGAAATAGGGCAGCTTGGTCACCCCAAATTCGAAATCGAAATTACATCTTTCCGCAATCCGATTGGTGTTCTCACAGGCCTCCGGCGTCATCTCGAAGAGCTTGTACATCTCCTCGGTGCTCTTGACATAGAACTCGTCCGAACCGAACTCAAGCACATCCTCATCGTCCACCGTCTTGCCGGTCTGGATACAGATCAGCACATGGTGCATCCGGTTATCCTCTCGGGTCAGGTAGTGGCAGTCATTGGTTGCCACCAGCGGAATTTCCAGTTCCCGCGCAAGTCGAATCAGTTGAGGCAGCACCTCCTGCTGCTCGGGAAGTCCGTGATCCTGCACCTCGATATAATAATGCTCCGGGCCAAACAGTTCCTTATAAAAAAGCGCAGTCTCCCGCGCGCGCTCCCAGTCGCCTGCCCGCAATGCCTGCGGAATTTCTCCCGCCAGACAAGCCGAAAGCGCAATCAGGCCCTCATGATGGGCGCGCAGCAGTTCGTGGTCCACCCGGGGCTTGCCGTAAAACCCCTCGACAAACCCGGCGGAAACCAGCTTAATGAGATTTTTATACCCCGTCTCATTCTCACACAGCAGCACCAGATGATAATTGGAAGAATCAATCCGATGTACCTTGTCAAACCGAGTACGGGGCGCAACATAGACTTCGCACCCAATGATCGGCTTGATGCCGGCCTTTTTTGCCGCTTTGTAAAAATCGACCGCACCGTACATTACCCCGTGGTCGGTGATGGCAACCGAGGTCTGGCCCAATTCCTTGAGCCGGTCAAACAGCCGGTCAATCCGGCATGCGCCGTCCAGCAGGCTGTATTCGGTATGCAGATGCAGATGGGTGAATTGTCTGGTTTCGCTCATACCTCTTCTTCCTTGCTCCTTTTCAGGATCTCCTCAGCCAAGTTGGTCAGTTTTTTGATCCGGTGACAGACCCCCGCGCGGCTCAGCGGTGGGTCAAGCAACTGTCCCAGTTCAGCCAATGAATACTCGGGATATTCCTCTCTCAGCCGCGCCACCTGTTTGAGTTCTTCGGGCAATGTCTCAAAACTCTGGTGCTCTCGCAAAATCTGCACCGCCCGCAGCGCGCTGCCGGAGGCTGCAACAATTTTATCGATATTCGCATTCTCGCAATTCGCGATCCGGTTTGCCTTATTCCGCAGCTCCTTATAAACTTTGCGCTCCATAATCTCCAAACTCGCGCTGGTCGCTCCCATCGCGGTAAGGACGTCTTCCACCTGCTCGCTCGCCTTAAAATAAAGCAACCGCGCCGAGCGCCGCTCGGTTAAACTGGGCTCAAACCCGCGCTGCCGCAGCTGGTCGGCAAGATCTTCCACCAGCGCATGGCGGGGGCTTGCAAATTCCACGCTGTATTCCCGCTCGGGATTCGCCGCCGTACCACAGCTCAAGAACGCGGCAGAAAGGAAGTGAAAAAAGCAGCTCTCACAGACAAAGATCGAGGGATCGAGTCTCAATACTTCCTCTCTGCCGGTCAACCCGAAGTTCAGCAGCAGCATCGAAACTTCATCAGGCTGTTTGACGGCAAACTCATAAATGGTTCGTTCCGCGTGCTGCTTTTGGATGATCTCTCCTCGGATTCCTAACCGACGAAACAGCTTTGCCGCTGTCTGGGCCACCAGCGCCCGCTCGGTCTGCAATACCAATCCCTTCTCGTCCAGATACCGCGCAAAACAGCCAAAACCATAACACGCCGCACGAACGCAGCAGGCCTTGTGGATATTCTTTTTGCACAGCTCAGTCTTTACCTGGCCTGAAAAGCTCATCCGGTTTACACATTCCTCTCCACGTCTCGATGCTGGATCGAGACCCTATATCCCGCCGCGGCGATGAAATGATAGAGATTGCGGGCAAAGGTTACCGAGCGGTGTTTCCCGCCGGTACAACCAACCGCAATCAATAGCTGGCTCTTGCCCTCCTTGACATAGAGGGGCAACGAAAATTCCAGCAGCGACTCCATCCGCCGTTCCAGTTCCTTTGACTCCTCAAATTCCATCACATAATCGTAGACTTCGCTGTCCATCCCAGTCTTGTTCTTGAGCTCGGGTATGTAAAACGGGTTGGGCAAACAGCGAACGTCAAAGACGAGATCCGAGTCCTTCGGGATGCCATACTTAAATCCAAAGGAGATCACGGTGATCGCCATTCCCTCCCTGACATCCTCGGTAAACAGGGTTATAATTCTGTCCCGCAGCTGCGCATTGGAGAGCACCGAGGTGTCGATCTTAAAGTCCGCCTGCTCTGCGATCGGTCTCAGGATCTTACGCTCCCGCCGAATCGCCTCCTCTGTCGAAATCCGGTTGCGAATGCTCAGCGGATGAGTACGGCGTGTTTCCTTATACCGCCGCTCCAACACCTCATCCCGCGCATCGAGGAACAGACAGCGGAACGGAACCCCGCTCTTTTTGAGCTGCTCCATCGCTTCCTCCAGCCCACCGTACTCCTCGCCACCGCGAACGTCCATCACAACGGCCAGCTTCTCAATCTCGCTGCCGTTCTGCATCGAAAACTCAATAAACCGGCACAGCAGGGTCGGCGGCAGGTTGTCAATGCAAAAATAGCCGATATCTTCCAACGCATGAACTGCCTGCGACTTTCCCGCACCAGAAAGACCGCTTACAATCAACAACCCCATTTTTCCGTCCCTCCCGTCAGTTCACCGGACAACCCGAATCTCTTTCTCCAGCCGAATCCCGGTCTTTTCCTCCACAATCCGGGCCACATCGGACGCAACTGCCAATACATCCGCCGCCGTCGCGTTGCCGAGATTCACAACAAAACCGCTGTGTTTCTCACTTACCGCCGCATCTCCAACCCGGTATCCTTTAAGTCCACACTGCTCAATCAGGGCTGCAGCAAAAGCGCCCTGCGGTCGTTTGAAGGTACTGCCGGCGCTCGGTTTATCCAGCGGCTGCTTTGCGGTACGCCGGGACAAAAAGTCCTCCATCCGCGCACGGATCTCCTCCCGCGGAGCGCTGTGCAACGCAAACCCGGCTGCAAGGATTACACCGCCCTCTTTCTCAAACCGAGAAGTGCGGTAATCGAGGCCCAACTGATCAGCACTCAGCGTGACGATCTCGCCCTCACGGGTCAAACAGCGCACCCAGCACACAACATCCTTCATCTCGCCGCCATATGCACCGGCGTTCATGTAGATCGCTCCACCAACCGAGCCCGGGATTCCATAGGCAAACTCCAGACCGGACAGCCCTGCCTGCTCTGCTGTTTTGCACAGCTGTGCGAGGGGTGTACCACAGCCCGCACACAGCATCCCTTCTCCCATCTGCTCCACTCGGTCGAGTCCAGCTCCAGCGAGGATTACTGCGCCGTCGTAGCCTTCATCACAGAATAAAGTATTCGATCCTTTGCCTAGCAGATAAAACCGAATGTCCAGCATCCGGCAGAGTTCTACTGTCCGTACCAGTTGCGCCTCCGTTTGAGGCAAACAGAACAGCCGCGCCGGCCCTCCAATCCGAAAGGTGGTATGCCGTTTCAGCGGCTCGTATTCCCGCAGCGAAATGCCCTCTTGTGTCAGCCGCTCGATCAGCTGCTCTGTTCCGGTCATTCTGGTTCCTCCAATGTAAAAAACTTTTGTGCAGAAAATCACACAGCGCATCCCGCCGGGATGCGCCGCGCCTGCAGGTAGGGATCTCCGCTATTATAGTTTATCCGCTAATGTCGTTTTCCAGCCCAAGCTTTTCCATCAATTCTTCTGCCGCATTGTAGCCCATGCGTTTTTGCCGGTTGCAGATGGCGGCAGTTTCGAGGATTACCGCAAGGTTCCGGCCCGGGTGAACCGGAATTACCGTATAAGGCACATCCAGTCCAAGCAATTCGATCGTCTCCGATTCCAGACCGGTGCGGCTATAATTCTTGGTCTTATCCCAATGTTGCAGTCCAACCACAAGATCGACCCGCTCGGTTGCCTTGACCGCACCAGAACCGAAGACCCGCGCCACATTGATGATGCCAATGCCCCGCAGCTCGATAAAGTGCCGAATATTCTCCGGCGCCGTTCCGACGATGGTTCGGTTCGAAACCCGCCGCAGTTCGACCGCGTCGTCGGCAATCAGTCGGTGTCCGCGCTTAACCAGCTCAACTGCGGTCTCGCTCTTACCCACTCCGCTGTCACCGAGGATCAGAATACCTTCACCATAAACCTCGACAAGTACTCCGTGCCGGGTGATACGAGGCGCGAGCTCAACTCCAAGAATCGAAATAATGTCCGACATCAAGCGGGACGTGCTCTCTGCCGAAGAGAGTACCGGAACGCCGTATTCCGCCGCATACTCCAGCATCGTGTCATAGATATAAAGGCTGCGGGAAATCATCACCGCCACCGGTTTAGTGGAAAAAAGCGCTTTAATCCTCTTACTTCTCTCCTCTTCGGGTAACCCTTCCAAAAAGGACATTTCAACTTTGCCGCAGATTTGAATTCGTCTGGGATCAAAATATTCGGTATATCCGGCAAGCAGTAGACCAGGCCGGTTGACGTCCGCAGACTTTACCTTGATCTGCTCAACGTCGCACGGGGTGTAAACAACTTCAAGTCCGAGATCCTTGACCAACTTAGAAAGCTTGACAAAATATTCCATTTTCACAACCTTCTTTCCGCCACGACGACCCACAGTTTCATAAAGAATTCAAGTGAGTCTTGCAGACAAGTGTCTTGTTGTTTTTATTATAGTATATCTCCCCCCTTTTGTGCAACAGAAAGCCTTGCAACAAACGTCAGGTTTGATATAATTAGTTGACAGCTCTCTGTAAATTTTCTGCTGTACCGGCAAAAAAATCCTGGGGGAACATGTTATGAAAATTGCGATTTTTACTGAAACCTATTTTCCGTTTATCAGCGGCGTCGTCACCCACATCGAAACGCTGAAGAAAGGGCTTGAGGCGCAGGGGCACAAGGTTCTGATCGTCACCCTCGATCCCAAGACGAAAGAGCATTACGTTAAAGACGGCATCCTCTACTGCCCGTCGATGCCCCTCAAAAAAATCTATGGTTATGGTGTTGCCAATCCGGTTAATCTGCGCCGGCTCGCCTTTATCAAGGCATTCAATCCCGATATCATCCATATCCAGACCGAATTTACAATGGGCCTGTTCGGCTTATTCTGTGCCAAGCGGTTGAAAAAACCGGTCGTCTATACCCTACACACCATGTACGACGATTACCTGTTCTATGTCGCACCGGGCAAGCGGATGCAGAAGCTGGTAAAGCCCGGCGCACATTGGTACTTCCGTCGGATCGCAAAACGTGCAACCGAGATCATCGGTCCCTCGACCAAGGTTGTTGAGTTCCTGCGCCGCTGCGGGGTTGAACGCCATGTCAATATCATTCCCAATACCGTTGACCTGAGCGATTTCATGGTGGAAAACGTCGATCCGAAGGAGATTGCCGCAACCAAGGAAAAACTCGGTATCCGCCCCGGCGATATTTCACTCTTTTTTGTCGGCCGTTTGGGTAAAGAGAAAAGCCTTGACACCCTAATCGACCTCTTCACCGAGAACTTTGCCGGCGAATCCCCGTATAAGCTTTTCATTGTCGGTGACGGACCTGAGGCCGCCGCGTTGCGCCAGCAGGTCGCACAGCGGAAGATGAAGGACCAAATCCATCTGCTCGGCCGGGTCGATCATGACCTTCTGCCGCCCTATTTCCAGGCCTGCGATCTCTTTGCCACCGCTTCGCTCTCCGAGATCAATAGCATTTCGATGCTCGAAGCAATGGCCAGCGGCTTGTATGTCGTCCAGCGGCTTGATCCCTATAACCGCGCACAAATCAGCGAGGGTGTCAATGGAGACATCTTTACAGATAGCAAAGGCTTTGCCAACATCGTTCGCAGCTGGGCAGCCAAGAGTGACGAGGAAAAAATTGCGCTGCGCCAGACCGTTTCCGACACCACCCGTAGATATGGCGAAGAGGAATTCACCCGCGCGGTGCTCGATGTCTATCACCGTGCTATTCTTGGGTATCGCGAATAAGTATAATCTTTTCCCCTTTTCCTAAATATCAATTTTTAATCTGCAAATACCACAAAGCGGCCACCCGAATTTGAGTAGCCGCTTTAACTTTGGCAAAGTCTATTGGTAGATGTTATGTTTTATTGTATCAGATTGACTTCACTTTATGAATAATGCTCAATCTGTACCATAAATAAATTCCCGCAAAATCTGTGCGTTTTGATTGAAATCAACCGCGAACATTGAGCGGCCGCCCATGCCTATCATACTTCCATAGGTACCCTGGGCGGGAATTGTCATCTGATCTAATGTAATCCCTTGATAATTCGGTGCCAGTATCAGCAGAGACCGAATCTCTTTTTCTGTCAGATTAGTCTGAACCAAAGGCAGCACCTCATCCAATAGAGAATTCAACTCCAAAAGATTCAGATTTTTAGTTTGGTAAACTGCCGCCTGAATCACATTCCGCTGCCGCTCAACGCGATGCCAGTCGCTATCTATATAGCGGCACCGTGCATAGAGCATGGCCGTAGCTCCATTCAGATGATTAACCCCTGGCGTAACGGTTTGAACCTGGTCTTCAACCCCCATCTCGCGGATATGCCCTGCACCATAAGTGCCTTCTGGATGGTTTATATAATTCGCCTCTGCCTCTGTCAGATCGATATCTACACCGCCCACACTATCCACCAACTGCATAAAGGTATAGATATTAGCCCTGACATAGTGATTAACGTCGATCTTAAAACACTCGCGGATTTCCTGCATCATCAACGCCGCACCGCCATAGTGGAAGGTATGGGTTAACCAATCATACTGCCCCTGATAAGAACCCGATAAAATAGGAACGCCCATACCACGCTCAAAGCTGACCAGCTTCACTTCCATCGTTTTCTTGTTGATTGATACCAACATGCAGGTATCGCCGCGGGCATTATTACTAAACTCCTTAGTCCGGTCATCGGACCCGATCAAAAGAACATTGAACACATCTTCGCTGCCGAATATCTCTCCCTCAGCCTCAACAGCATCCATCTCTTCAAGGCCCGCCATCTGTTGCTCCATCGCAGCAGATTCAGCTAAAAGCTCCTCATCATTCTCATTGATGCTGCCTTCAGAAGACAGCGTCCCATCGCTATACTGCAGCAAAGAAATTTTTGAGTAATAGTACCCAATAGCAAGCGCACCTACTAGCAGGATTAGTGCTAAGATACTAATCAGCACAATACGGCCCGTATGTCTCTTTTTCCCCAATCCACTCGTCCTCTCTAAAAGTACTTCCTCACATCCAATGCCCTAAGATCTGCCGCATCGGCTGGGGAACCGGCCGACTGGGCTGTCCACCCTTGAACAGCGTATTTGCATTTTTGATCAGCTGCCGCATGGCGTTTTCCCCACACTTTTTATTTACCAATGACATAGCCGCTCCAAGTTTTGGCGGTCGCTTAGTCGGAGAATGGGTATCCGTTCCAAGCACATCAATCATTCCACGTCGAATCATTCGTAAAAACAATTTTTGGTGTTTTTTATGCATAACCAGACTCGTAGCATTCATCTGAGTGTATGCTCCTGCCTCGATCAGGTCGCACAATAGATTAGGGTCTTCGCGCACAAAAACATATCGTTCGACATGGGCGATCAAAGGCACAATCCCTCTTCGTGTCAGCTGATACAGTACATCCGCCGCCTCTGTGGGATAATAGGCAGGATGAAATTCAATCAGCAACAACTGTGTCCCGGTCAAGCAAAGCGGCTTAACATCAGTCTCTGCTAACTGAGAAGAATAAAAAACTTCTGCCCCCAACTTCATCCGCTGAACAAGCCCTGATTTCTGAAAGACAAGCCCCAATTCCCGTGCTGCATTGTTCCTCTTTTGCAGAAATTCCTGCATGCTCTGTTTTTCAAAATTGAAGTGCGGCGTTAAAGCAATCTGAGTCACCTTGTCTTCATACTGTCGCCGTAAAAGATCAAGGCTCATCTCTACGCTTTTTGAGCCGTCATCCACCCCGGGCAAAATGTGGCTGTGCAAATCTGTCATAGTCAATCTTCTTCGTAATCGTAATCGTAATTATAGCTATAATAGTAGCCGCTTTCCTTATCAACTGCTTTGGTATCAAAATCATTGAGCACAGCGCCCAAAATATTCGCATGCACCGTGTCTAGATTTCTCTTGGCCAACTCTACCTCATCAAAGGTCGCATGGTTTTGCCGAATGACCAAAATAACGCCATCCGCATACTGGCTCAATACAGCGGCATCCGTCACAACGGAAACAGGAGGAGTATCAAAAATAATATAATCGTAGTGTTTTTCCAATTCTTCTACCATTGTCTTCATCCGCGCCGAACCAAGCAGCTCCGCAGGATTCGGCGGAATTGCGTCCGCAATAATAATATGCAGATTCAGCGACTTCATATTGAGAATCGCGTCAGTCAACGCTCCGCCAGACAGAACATGGGTCAGTCCTTTGTAGGAGGTCTTATCCAGTTTTAGATACCGGTGCAGGGCAGGCTTACGAAGGTCACAGTCAATGAGTAATACCTTGCTGCCTGCTTCTGCCAACGATACCGCCAGATTGATTGAAACGCTGCTTTTACCTTCCCCTGGAATCGCACTAGTCATAATGATCTTCTTGCACGACTTCCCCATCGCCAAAAACTTAAGGTTAGTCCGCAGGCTTTTGAATGCCTCCTGATACTGAAAAGGAGTATCTCTGCCCACCAACATGAATTTACGGGCAATGTGCTTTTCTCGTTTCATTCTTCTATTGCCCTCCTTAACTCTTTATGGTGATCTGGGGAATGACACCCAAAACCGTCAGACCCAGCTTTTTGCTGATATCAGTCTCGTTCATAAACTTATTATTCAGAACTGTACGAAGGAAAATAAAGCCTAGACCAAGCATCAGCCCCAGCGCACCTGAAATAGCGGTGTTTCTCGCCTTCTTCGGAGACACCGGATCTTCTCCCACCTTCGGCTGCGAGATAATCTCCACACTACCTGCTTTTACTGTCTGGATGATAATATCCGGCGCCTGGTCAACAATACTCGCCACAATCTGCTGCGCCTGTTGCGGATCTTCATCTACAACTGAAATTCTCATCACCTGTGTAGAGTTTACCGATTCCACAGTAACCTTATCCAGCAGCTCCTCATAGTCCATATCGAGCCCCAAATCAGCGATGGTCTTGTCTAAAACGGTATCACTAGTCAGGATTACAGAATAGGTATCGACAAGCTTCGTGGCCGAGTTGATCTGATCGCTTGTGATCGTGGTCTGCGCTGTTGAGTCCTCTCTGGAATTCACGATCATTGTCGCACT
>CALXBG010000113.1 GCA_944386485.1 uncultured Pygmaiobacter sp.
TTTTATGGTGCCTTGCAGTTCTGCCCCAGAATTTTGGATGGAGAAAGTGCGAAGAGCGGCCCCTTAAGCCTTGGTGGCTTGAGGGGCCGCTCTGAGTGCTTTGTGCGCCAAAATTCTACGGCAGAACTAAACTTCCCGAAGGGAAGTTGCGTTTTCTTGCGTCACCGCGCCTAAATGCTCCGGATCTTTTTTATTGACCTTCTCTTTTTTGTGGGGCAATAATATATCTATTAGATAGATTGGAGGATTTATGGAATATCTGATTTTGGGTCTCTTGACCCTTACGCCGATGACCGGCTACGAATTGCAGCAATTTGTGCGCCAAAATCTTTCCCTCATCTGCTCTCATAGTGCCGGCAGCGTCCAGACCGCCCTATCCAAGCTGGAAAAACAGGGATTTGTTTTTATCACCGAGGCTGCTACGGGAAAACGAAAAAAAATATTTTCTATTACCGATTCCGGGCGTACCGCGTTTGAAGCGTGGGTCGCACAACCAATGCAGGCCGACCGGGTCAAAAATATGGAACTGGCTCATCTCTTCTTTCTCGGTCTAGCCTCTCCTTCCCAGCGAATTGCCGCAATTCAAAACTATATTGAGCAGATGGAGCAAATACACTCGATTCTCTGCGCCATTCGCCAGCGATTTGATGAAATCTGCCAAGCCATTCCCTCTGATGGAATGGACTGGGATACCATCTTTCGCTTTCCAGGGATGCACCATTGATTACGGTATCGCTGCCGCTGATTTTGAACGGCGCTGGTATCAAGATCTTTTGAAAAAACTGGAGGAAACAACATGAAGATTCTGGTTCTCAACGCCAGCCCGAAGGGCAAAAACTCCGCCACAATTCATACTGCGCTCTATCTTGAGGCGCTGCATCCCGAACACCAGTTTACCTTTCTGCCGGTAGGACAACGCATCAAGTCCTATGAAAAAGACTTTGCTCCGGTACGGGATGCGTTAGCCGATGCCGAATTGATCCTATTCTCCTATCCGGTTTATACCTTTATCGCACCCTATCAGCTACATCGGCTCATCGAACTGATCAAGGCGGATGGCGTCGACCTCTCTGGTAAGTTTGCCAGCCAAATCACAACCTCAAAACACTTTTATGATGTAACCGCACATCGCTATATTGAGGAGAATTGTCTGGATCTCGGCATGAAGGTTATCCGCGGCCTCTCCGCAGATATGGAAGATCTCTTATCCGAAAAGGGCCGACAAGAAGCAGAATACTTTTTTGAGCAGCTGGTCTTCTCCTGTCAACATGGGCCTTTTGTCACCCCCTACGCCAAGGCACCTGTGCGCGAAAAGGAGGTCTACCGGTCCCACCTCTCCCCTGTCGATAAACAGCTGAACAAGGATGTTGTCATCGTGACTAACTGTGCCGACGAGGACAAGAATCTCGCCGCCATGATCGAGGACCTGCGCGCTGCGCTGCCCTGTCAGAGCCGGGTGGTAAACCTGCGTGAATTTCCTTTTGCTGGGGGCTGTCTGGGTTGTTTTGGATGTGCAGCCATCGGAAAATGTGTCTATAAAGATGGGTTTGACGAATTTTTGCGAACGACAATACAGTCCGCTGACGGTTTTGTTTACGCTTTCACAATTTCGGACCATTATACCCATTCCAGCTTTCAGTGCTTTGACGACCGGCATTTCTGCAATGGTCACCGCACCGTTACCCACGGCACCCCGATCGGTTATTTAATCAGCGGTGACTATCAATATGAAAACAACCTGCGGATGATTGTTGAAGCGCGCGCCGAGGTCGGCGGCAACTATCTGGCCGGTGTTGCAACCGACGAGGAGAATGCTGCGGCGGCAATCCAGTCTCTTGCCGAAAATCTGGCCTTTGCAATGGAACATCACCTTACCCGCCCAGCCAACTTCTACGGCGTCGGCGGCATGAAGATCTTCCGCGACCTGATTTACCTGATGCAGGGGCTGATGAAAGCCGACCACAAGTTTTATAAACAGCATGGCATTTACGACTTTCCGCAAAAGCAGAAAAAGAGGATCTGGCAGATGCGGTTGGTTGGCAGCTTGATGGCCATTCCCGCCATTCAAAAACAGGCAAAGGGCAAGATGACCGAAGCTATGATTGCTCCTTACCAGAAGGTACTTGACCAAGTTTGGAAAAAATAATTTTTCCCGAACAGCTGCAAATACCATAACAATTAAAGCGGCCCGCAAATCACAAACGATTGCGGACCGCTCTTTTGTAGAAATTTAAGGCAGTTTTGCATTTTCCCTAAACGGAATAGTTCGTCTGGTTTCCGCTTACTTGATCGACTTGCCTTCATGAAATGCTTTTCCGGCAACGCTGCCGATCTCACGGTAGGTCATTCGGATCGGATCAAAAAAGATCGGGCGCAGCTTTTCAGGATCAATTCCGCCCTCATCGTCCAGAATTGCATCATCGGCGCTGACGTTGACAATCTCTCCTACCAGGCGGCAGCTGTCCGGGTCATAGCTGACCAAGCGGCACTCGAGCGCCATCGGCAGCTCATTGATGAGCGGTGCATTAACATAGTCCGACTTTATGGTATGCCAGCCGGCCTTTTTAATCTTATCCTCCAGATCATTTCCGGAAGCAATGCCTACATAGTCGCAGGCGGTCAACTGTGCTGCCGTACCAATGCTGACCGTAAATGCCTTTTGAGCTAAAATATTCGCGGTCGTCTTGTGTTCTTCGCTGATGCAGACTGAGACCTCATTCGCCTCGCTGATGCCGCCCCACGCCGCATTCATTGCATTGGGGATCCCTTGTGCATCATAGGCAGCAAGGATCAATACCGGCTGCGGATAAATCCACGGCTTCGCTCCAAAATTTTTACGCATAAAGAATGCCTCCTATTTTCCCGCGCATCGCGGTTATTCTTGCTTTTTTATTCTCCTCTGCGATAGCGGATGACATAATAAATAATAAAAAAGGCAGCAATCACTACGCCTGCAAGGCAGGGGAAATAAATCACCTGTGGCAACATCCCAACTGCGGGGTGGCTGAATACACAAATCAGAATTATCCCGATACAGACTATCGTACTAAGCAAAATTCTCATCGGCATCCGGCTGATCGTGCGCTCCGGCAATACCGCGTCTCTACGCCGTTCCAGTTGCTGCAACAGCATCTCTTCATTCTCACAGCCTCTGACGACAAAATAATTCCGGTCTACAATCTGACGATTCGGGTAGCAAATCCGGCATAAAACAGTATAATAGCCCTGATTTTCCTTAATTGTCCTCACCCCGAGCAGTTCCGCTGCCTCTTCGGGCAGACGATCTCTCTGCGCGATTCGGTTCAAAAAATGCTGGGTTTCCGCCGAACCCTGAGCATAATCCAATAGATGGCGGCCACGCCTCAAAAGATCTCTCGCATCCAGTACAAACATTCGATCATCCTCGGCGAGGAAGAATACCGTCGCATCACGAACCGAACGCCAACCGACCTTCAAAGAAAGAACTACTGTCAATACAGTTACCCCGCAGGTCAGCAGAAGCGAAAACAGCTCTCGCGGCAGGTTGAGCCAGAAAATCAATACTGTTCCTCCGCCGATCAGAACCACCGCCAGCAGTGCAATTCCCATTATGCCGCTGAACAGCCGCACAGCATAGCGACTGCGTCCGTCAACATCCCGTGACATCCAGACCTGTTGGAGCTGCATTGTATTCCCTCCCGCACGAGTGGTTGTTTCATCCTTATGATACCATGTCGATACGGCAAAAACAATTAAAAACAGGCACAGCGCTGAGCTTAGATCAGCGCTGTGCCTGTATCTTATTTTTGGAATCCATTCAAAAAGCGCCGGATTCTCTCATTCTGTTGGTTTTCAAAGAACTCTGCCGCCGTACCGCCGGCAATGATTTCGCCATCCTCAAAGAAGAGCACCCGGTCCGCGACGGTGCGGGCAAACTCCATCTCATGGGTAACAATCAGCATTGTCATATCCTGCTGCGCCAACTTCGCGATGACCGAAATCACCTCTGCGGTCAGCTCAGGGTCAAGGGCACTAGTCGGCTCATCAAAAAGCATCAGCTGCGGGTCTACTGCAAGCGCCCTGGCGATCGCCACCCGCTGCTGCTGCCCGCCGGAGAGCATGGAGGGAAAACTATCCGCTTTACTTTCCATTCCGACCAAACGCAGCAGGCGGTCAGCCTTTGCAATCGCATCCGCCCGGTTTTGGCCGAGAATTTTAATCGGTGCAATGGTGATGTTTTCAAGACAGGTCAGGTGCGGAAAAAGGTTAAACTGTTGGAACACCATACTGGTCTTCATACAGATTCGCCGCAATTCCTTTTCCGGCGGGTATTTAACCTGTCCGTTGATGGTGTCAACCAGCACCTCACCGTCAATTTCAATTCGGCCGCCTGAAACCCGTTCAAGAGTATTGATGCAGCGCAGCAGCGTCGACTTTCCACTACCGGAGGAACCAATGATCGCAACGGTCTCGCCTCGATCCATGCTGAGTGAGACCCCTTTGAGCGCTTCAAACCCGCCGTAGCGTTTAGTCAGGTTTTCAACCGTTAGAATCGCCATCACTCACGCCTCCTTTTTCTGGTGCCGGCTAAATCGCTTTTCCAGCCGTTCATAAACAACGGTGAGGACAAAGGTCAGCGCCAGATAGATCAGCGCGACGAGGATGTAAGCAGTAATGTCCATATCCCGGTTAACTGCGCCCTCTGCCGCCTTCAGCAACTCGCCAACCCCGATCGCGGTGACCAGCGCGGTATCCTTGACCAGCGTGATCGTCTCATTACAAACCGGTGGAATAACCCGGCTGATGGTCTGCGGCAGAATAATCAGCCGCATTGTCTGCCACGGAGTAAAGCCCAGCGTCTTTGCCGCCTCGTGCTGACCGCGATCGATCGACTGGATCCCCGCACGGTAGATCTCGGCAAAATAGGCTGCGTAGTTGAGCACAAAGGTAACTACTGCCGAGGTCGTGCGATCAAATGCAACACCGAGGAACGGCAGACCGTAATAGATGAAAAAGAGCTGCAACATCAGCGGTGTACCGCGGAAAACCCAGATGTACAACCGGGACAGCCACCGCAACGGCGGTATCTTTGAGATACTGCCCAGCGTAAAAACCAACCCCAACGGCAAAGAAAAAATCAGGGTCAGCGCAAAGAGCCAGAGTGTTTGCCCCAACCCTCGCAACAGCGAGGGCATCAACAGAGCAATATAGGATAGATCCATGCAATTTCCTCCAAGGCAGCCGGCGGCTGTATTTCCTCCGGACAGCAAAGCCGGCGGATGCAACGCATCCGCCGCCCTGCCGGTCCGTTTTCCGACCTATTATATCACATTTCGTTTCATTGTACCAGTTTGATCAGCTGATAACGATATCCTCGCCAAACCACTTTTCCGAAATCTCGGCAGCCTTGCCACTCTCTATGCAGGCACTAATCGCATTGTTGACCGCCTCGGTCAGTTCGGTGTCACTCTTGCGGAAACCAATCGCATAGAGGTCATCGCCAAAGTCAAACGGCGCAACGCCAAAGATGCCGCCCAGCTGGGTGTTCTTATACTGGCCGAGCACCTCATCAACGATCATCGCATCAATACGGCCCGCCTGCATATCCATGATAACCTGATCATAGGTATCATACTCGGCGATCTTGTCCTTGATCGTGTCATAGACCTCATCCGCCATCACAACCTCAAGAGAGGAGGACTCGGCCTGTACGCCGATGTTGTAGTTGGCCAGATCCTCTTTCGATGCCAGCGTAACCCCCTCGTTGGTCATGACGATGATCTTGTTGTTCAGATACGCATTGGTCATGCTCATTGTCTCTTGGCGCTCAGGGGTAATGGACAGGCCGTTCCACAGGCAGTCAACCTTACCGGTGGAAAGTTCCATCTCTTTCGCAGACCAGTTGATCGGCTGGAAAACCGCTTCGACACCGAGCTCCTCGCAGACCGCAGTCGCAAGATCAATATCGAATCCAACCAGCTCGCCGTTCTCATCCCGGAATCCCATCGGAGCAAAAGTATCATCGAGGCCGATGACCAGCTGTCCCTTCGCCTTGATGTCATCGAGCGAAGTGGAGTAACTGCCGCCCGCTGTGGAACTGGTCCCTGCCTCAGACGCGCCGCTGTTTTCCTGCGGGGCGGAACTGCTGTTTCCTCCACAGGCAACAAGGCTCAACGACAAAAGTGCGGCAAGTGCAACTGAAAGAATCTTTTTCATTCTCGTTTCCTCTTTTCTCTTTTGGGGTTATTTCCCGTTCGTACAAGCGCATTATACTTCATTCTGATAAAGTTGTAAAGCGTTAATTGGATATTTGTTTTATTTTGTCTAAAACATTTCTATTTTTAATAAAAGATCGTCATTCATTGTCTATTTTGACCTATTTCTATCTGGTTTTGTCCTTTTTACGACAGATTTAATTCCATCTGAAATCAACATTTTATCTCAGAGAAGAAGTTTATCTGCTCCTTTGAAAAAAGCAAATTTTTTCCTTGACAAACGCCTGTGGTTTTCGTATAATGAATAAGGCTTCTCAACCGGGCCAACAAAAATGCGGCTTTAGCTCATCTGGTAGAGCGCCACCTTGCCAAGGTGGAGGTAGCGAGTTCGAGCCTCGTAAGCCGCTCCATATGGTGCTGTAGCCAAGTGGTAAGGCAAGGGTCTGCAAAACC
>CALXBG010000114.1 GCA_944386485.1 uncultured Pygmaiobacter sp.
CAATTTTGATGCGGGTACAAGGCAAAGGGCCGAAGGCACCCTCTGTGGTTGTCGAGGCACTTTAACGAAGTAGCCGCGCAAAAGTGGCCTTTTTACGGCGTCGTTTTCTTGCGTCACCGCGCCTTTAACCGGCGTTTTTGCGTTTGACCATCGATTCTGCTTAATGTTCCGCCCAATCCAGCGAACGGGTAACCGCCTTATGCCACTCCCGCATCAAGCGCTCCCGCTCTGCGTTTTCCATCTTGGGCATATAGACCTTATCCAGCGTCCAATGCTGGCGAATCTCGTCCAGATCTTTCCAGAATCCAACCGCCAGCCCCGCGAGATAGGCCGCGCCGAGCGCTGTTGTCTCCCGAATCATCGGGCGACGCAGCGGCAGATCCATAATGTCCGCCTGGAACTGCATCAGGAAACCATCTCGGCTTGCACCGCCGTCCACCCGAAGCTCTTTGAGCTGGATGCCGGTATCGCTGATCATCGCATCCAGAAGATCCTTGGACTGGAACGCGGTGGATTCCACCGACGCGCGGATGATATGCGAGCGGGTGGTGCCACGGGTGATCCCGACGATGGTACCGCGGGCATACATATCCCAATGCGGCGCGCCCAGACCGGTAAACGCCGGCACGACATAAACCCCGCCGTTGTCCTTTACCTTTGTTGCAAAATATTCGCAGTCGCGGGACTCGTCGATGAAATGCATCTCATCGCGCAGCCATTGCACCACCGCACCGCCAACAAAGACGCTGCCCTCAAGCGCATAGCTCACCTTGCCGTTCAGCCCGATCGCGATGGTGGAGAGCAGGCCGTTTTTGCTGTGGCAGACCTCCTCGCCGGTATTCATCAACAGGAAGCATCCCGTTCCATACGTGTTCTTGGCATCGCCCTTCTCAAAGCAGGCCTGGCCAAAAAGCGCCGCCTGCTGATCGCCCGCGATACCCGCGATCGGAATATCCACGCCCTGAATGCTGACCGTTCCATAAACCTGGCTGCACTCGCAGACCGTCGGCAGCATATTCATCGGGATGCCCAGATAATCGCAGATCTTCTCGTCCCATTTCAGCTTATGAATGTCATACAGCATCGTACGGGAGGCGTTGGTATAATCGGTAACATGAGCAGCGCCGTTGGTCAATTTCCAGATCAGCCAGCTATCCACCGTTCCAAAGAGAAGATCCCCTGCCTCAGCCCGCTCTCTGGCACCCTCAATATGATCGAGGATCCACTTAATTTTGGTGCCGGAAAAATAGGCGTCGACGATCAACCCGGTGGCTTCCTTAACATACGGCTCCATGCCGTCAGCTTTCATTTTTTCGCAGATATCTGCGGTGCGCCGGCACTGCCAGACAATCGCATTGTAGACCGGCCGGCCGGTATGGCGGTCCCAGATGATGGTCGTCTCGCGCTGATTGGTGATTCCGATCGCCGCGATCTCATCTGCATTCACACCGCTTTTTGCCAAAACCTCAATGAGCACGCCATATTGAGAAGCGTAAATCTCCATCGGATCATGTTCCACATAGCCCGGCTGCGGATAAATCTGGGTAAACTCTTTTTGAGCGATCTCGATGATATTCTGTTCACGGTCAAAAATGATGGCGCGGGAACTTGTCGTCCCCTGATCCAGCGAGATCACATACTTTTTCATCTGCAAAACCTCCTTGTGTTGTGCCGGGCCGAAACAAAAAAGGCCAAAGCGGAACAGCCCGAAAAGGCCCCCTGCGCTTTGGCTCACATCTCTCAGCGACAATCACTTTTCTGTGTTTCACTATATCACAGGACAAGATAAATCACAACCTCGACGACTTCAAAATATTGCACAAAATTTGGGCTGCTTTTTTGTCGTATTCTCTTGGCAGCTTTCTTTAACACAAAGCGAAACGTTCCTGACACTTTTTTCGAAAAAATGATTGATTTGTGCATAATTTTAGTTCTTATTTTTTTGTCCACGTTCCAACTTTTTTGACCTCCTTTTCCTTTTTATTCCATAAATGTCCATTTTTATTGTTTTCATAAAAAATTTTAAGCAATATTTATTTCTTTTTTGTTGTTGATTCTAACAAAGTCTTTACCGCCGCATAGAATTATTTATCTATATCGGAGAAGATGAAGGAGAAGACGGTCGATTATGCAAATTGCACAAGACAAACTACTTTTCTTGTGCTATAATGACGATGCGGTGATGAGATCACCGATCAAAATAAATTCCACATTTTAGAAGAAAGGAAGATGCATTATGGTTAGGTTAATCAATGTTAAAAACCTGTCTCAGGTGAAGGAGATCGTGAAGAAGGCAAGCCATTGCTACGATGAGATCGGCGTGCATGATGAGGCCGGCGCGATCGCGGATGCAAAGAGTATCCTTGGCCTGATGCGCCTTGATTATAGCAAGCCGGTACGGCTGGTCAGCGAGAATGAGGCTGAGCTGGATTATGTTGCCGAGGCGATCCGCAGCTAATCAAGCCGCGCACCTTTCCAGCTTTATTGAACAGGACAACAAACCGTTACCTTAAGGTACGAACACAGGGGGCCGGGCAGAAATCTGCCCGGCCCCCTGTGTTCGTATTTACAAATTGTTCACCCCTGCCCGCTTGGTTTTCTTCCTGTCTTCTGTTAAAATAGGAAAGAACCGGCAATACTGTCGGTATTCCGAATCAAAGAGGGATCCGAATGAACTGGCTTGATCGATTGGAACGCAGATGCGGCCGCTTTGCAATTCCCGGCCTGATGCGGGTGATTGTAATTGGTATGGCGCTGGTCTTCTGCTGCGAACTTTTATTTCCGCAAGCTCTGCTGAGTTATTATCTCTATTTTGACCCCGCGCTGATCCTGCAAGGGCAGGTCTGGCGGGTATTCACCTTTGTCTTTCTGCCGCCCAACAGCAGCCCCCTATTCATCTTTTTCTCCCTTTACCTTTACTATTTCTTTGGTGTCAGTTTGGAGAATGAATGGGGCAGCTTCCGGTTTACCCTGTATTATCTGATCGGCATGATCGGTACCATCATCGCCGGTTTTCTGTCCGGTGGCGCTACCAACACCTATCTGAACTACTCTCTGTTTTTCGCCTTTGCGACGCTTTTCCCGAATATGCAGCTGCTTCTCTTTTTCATTCTGCCGATCCGGATCAAGTGGCTCGCGCTGTTCAGCGGTGCGCTCTTTGTGATACAGTTCATTCAGGGCAGCTGGCAGGATCGGGCCGTCATCATTGCCGCATTGATCAACTACCTGATCTTCTTTGCCCCCAGCGTCTTCCGCCGGCTGCGGGACAATCTGCGCTACCGCAAACAGCGGGAAGAATGGCGCAGACAATGGAGGAACTGATTCTCCCCCGTTTCTTCAAAAATAAGGGCCGTGTCAAATCTTTGACACGGTCCTATTTTTCTACCGGATCCTGTCATAGATCGCGTGCAGCTCTTCCAACACTTCCGGATGTCCAAAATCACTATGGTAGATCAGGCGAATGTCCCGTGACATGCTGGCGTTTTCGATCGGTACCGCCGCAAGCTTTCCGCTTCTCTCCTCTTCCCGACAGGCGCTTTTTGCAATAATCGAAACCCCGAGATTCTGTTCCACCAGATCCTTGATCATCGCGACATTATCCAGCTCCATCATTATATTAAAACTCTGCACCGACTCTCCCTGACTTTGCAGATAACTATCGAAGAGTGTGCGGGTTCCCGCCTTGGCAGGGCGCAGGATCATCCGCTCCTGTTTGAGTTCCTCCAGCCGAATACTCTGTCGATGTGCGAACGGATGCTGGGGCGAAGTGATCAGGCAGAGGTAATCGGTATCAAACAGCACCGAATTGAACTTTTCGCCTGGCAATACGCCCTCCATTACCGCCAAATCCAGCTCATACAGCTCCATTCTTTGATAAAGATTATTTATGGTGTCGGTGATAATATTAATGTGAACCTGCGGATGTTCATGACAGTACAGCGCCAACACCTGCGGCATCCGGTTTTCTCCTGCCGTGGGGGTCAGTCCGACCGTCAGATGTTTCAAACTTCGTCTGCTGTCTTCAATCGCCTGACGCGCCGTCCGCTCGAGCGCCAGTGCCCGGCGGGCATATTTGATCAAAACAGCCCCCTCCGGCGTCGGAATAAGCTCCTTTTTATCCGGACGAAAGATGTGCAGGCCATATTCTGCTTCCAGCTGATGGATATGATGACTGACCGCCGGCTGGGTTAAATGCAGCACATTTGCCGCACGGGTATACCCTCCTTCTTCCACCACTCGAATCAAGGTGCGAACCTTGGGATCAATCACGATTATCGCTCCTTTCTCCTGTATTTCTCAACACAATAAAAATTTTTTATGCTATTTTAACAAATAATAATTTGATATTACCATCTTTTTCCCCTATAATCAAGCCACCAAAAATAAACGAGACAGCCAAGACGCCTTTGGTTGAAACATCCGCTTTCTCTTTCCTGCAAGGGCGCCGGCTCGTTGAAATCAGGGGGCTTACCAATGACCATCTTTCATAATCCCGGAGTTTTCTTTTCCCTTTGTACTATTCTGGTATTCGGTTCTCTTGGCGCATGGGGCGCACGGCAACTTCGTCTGCCGGATGTCACCGGATACCTGCTGGCAGGAATTCTCATCGGCCCCTGGGTACTCCATCTCATACCTGAGACAATGATCGAGCAGATGAGCTTTGTCACCGACCTCGCGCTTGCCTTTATCGCATTTGGTGCAGGCAGATACTTCAAGCTCTCTCAGCTGCGGGAGAGTGGCGGAGCCACCCTCATTGTCACTCTGTTCGAGTCTCTTGCGGCCGGGGCGCTGATTTTCTTTGTTCTTCATCTTTTGTTCGGCTATCCCGTCGCTTTTTCACTCCTGCTGGGTGCGATCGGCTGCGCTACTGCGCCCGCCTCAACCCTGATGACCATTCGTCAATATAAGGCCAAGGGTCAATTTGTCAATCTGCTGCTTCAGGTTGTGGCGCTGGATGATGCGGTGGCCCTGATCGCATTCAGCGTCTGCGCCGCCTGTCTTGATGCAGCAGAACATGCCGGCGCACTACAACCGGGTGTTGTCCTGCTGCCAATCCTCTATAATCTGGGCGGCATCCTGCTTGGGCTGTTCTGCGGCTGGGTACTGCACCGGCTTGTCGACCGCGATCGCGCAGATGACCAGCTTCGGCTCGGCGCTGTTTTAATTCTGCTGCTTCTGCTCACCGGTGTGTGTGACCGCTGGCAGATCTCCCCTCTGCTCTCCTGCATGGTCATGGGTGCGGCCTATGTCAATCTGGGCGGCTGCAAGAAGACCTTTAAGTCCGCTTCCCGTTTTACTCCGCCAATCTTAATGCTCTTCTTCGTACTCTCCGGTATGCGGCTGTCGCTGCCCGCGCTGCGGACCGCCGGGCTGGCAGGAGTCGTCTACTTTTTAGTTCGAATCGCGGGCAAATACCTCGGCGCCAGGGTTGGCTGTGCCGTAACCGGTGCTCCCCGCCCGGTCAGCCGCTGGCTCGGTCTTGCTTTAATTCCACAGGCGGGTGTCTCGATCGGCCTTGCCGCGCTGGGTCAGCGGATGCTGACCGGCTCCTCGGGCGAGCTGCTGAGCGTCATCATTCTCTCCTCCGGCGTTCTGTACGAGATGATCGGCCCAGCCTGCGCCAAAGCCGCACTCTTTCTCTCAGGAACCATCGGCAATTCCCGCCAACCTGCCATCGAGACCTCGTCAGCGCCGGATGGAAAGCCGTAATTCGTTTTCAAACAGGCAGAGGGGACAAAGCCAAGGCTTGTCCCCTCTGTTCTCTAATTTCTTTATCTCTATTGCCGATCAATTAAAAAACCCGCGGTTTTTTAATTCCTTTGGTCTTTGCCACACCGATCGCGCTGAAAACCAGCGAGGTCACCGAGATCGAAATCGAAATGCAGCCCAACACGAGGCCGACAATACTAAAAATCTTGCTTTTCATAAGAGCGTCTCCTTTCATTGCCCGAGACGAAAACCGGGAAGTTCTTACTGACATTATACCAGTCCCGCCCCCCGCCCGCAAGAAGGTTTTGGTGGTTTTGCGGGTTTTTCTCCACTAGGCCATTTTACCTTGACAATAGCACGCAAAAAAGAATATTATTAAGAATAATCCGGCGAATTTACGAGGAATTGAATCACAAAAAAGGAGAGTAAAATATGGCATTTATTTATGAAGAACCGTCTCATACCTTTGGCGAATATCTCCTGGTCCCGGGATATTCCTCCTGCGAATGTGTGCCGACTGCGGTCAGCCTGAAGACCCCGGTGGTTCGCTACCGCAAGGGTGAGGAGGAGTGCCCCCTCACGATGAATATCCCCCTTGTCTCCGCCATTATGCAGTCGGTCTCCAATGATACGCTGGCCATCGCGCTGGCAAAGGAGGGCGGCATCTCCTTTATTTACGGCAGCCAGTCGATCGAGAGCGAAGCCAAGATGGTTTCGAATGTCAAGAGTTACAAGGCCGGTTTTGTGGTCAGCGATTCCAATATTCGCCCCGACGCGACCCTTGCAGATATCCTGGCACTCAAAGAGAAAACCGGGCACTCCACCGTTGCGGTCACCGAAGACGGCACCGCCGAGGGCCGCCTGGTTGGCATTGTGGCCAGCCGTGACTATCGGGTCAGCCGGATGTCCCTCGACGAGAAGGTCTCCAGCTTCATGACCCCGATCGACAAACTGGTCACCGCCGGTGAGGATACCACCCTCAAGGAAGCCAACGATATCATCTGGGATAACAAGCTCAACAGCCTTCCGATCGTTGCGAACAACGGCACGCTGAAATACTTTGTCTTCCGCAAGGACTATTCGGATCACAAGGCAAATCCGCTGGAGCTGCTCGATTCCCACAAGCGGTATCTGGTCGGCGCGGGCATCAACACCCGCGACTATGAGCAGCGGGTTCCGGCGCTGGTCGAAGCCGGTGCCGATGTGCTCTGCATTGACTCGTCCGAGGGCTTCTCTGAGTGGCAGAAGCGGACCCTTGATTGGATCCGCGCGAAGTACGGCGACAAGGTCAAGGTCGGCGCGCGCAACGTCGTCGACCGCGAAGGCTTCCTCTTCCTGGCTGAGTGCGGCGCTGATTTCGTCAAGGTCGGTATCGGCGGCGGTTCGATCTGCATCACCCGGGAACAGAAAGGAATCGGACGCGGCCAGGCAACCGCCCTCATCGAGGTTTGCAAGGCCCGTGACGAGTACTATGAGCGCACCGGTATCTATGTGCCGGTTTGCAGCGACGGCGGTATTGTCCACGACTATCATGTGACCCTGGCTCTGGCCATGGGTGCAGACTTCATCATGCTGGGCCGTTACTTTGCCCGCTTTGATGAGAGCCCCACCAACAAGCTGAACATCAACGGCAGCTATGTCAAGGAATACTGGGGCGAGGGTTCCAACCGTGCCCGCAACTGGCAGCGGTATGACCTCGGCGGCGGCGCCAAGCTCTCGTTTGAGGAGGGCGTCGACAGCTATGTTCCCTATGCCGGCAGCCTCAAGGACAACGTGAACCAGACCCTCTCCAAGGTCCGCAGCACCATGTGCAACTGCGGTGCGCTTTCAATTCCCGAGTTGCAGCAGAAGGCGAAGATCACGCTGGTCTCCTCCACCAGTATTGTGGAGGGCGGTTACCACGACGTCATCCTGAAGGACAAGGGGATCTCCTCGGCAGAGTAAATCAAATCTGAATACAAAACGGCAGCCTGTGGCTGCCGTTTTTTGTCCTCAGACCCAATTGATCAGCTCTGCGAAAAGCCGTTACTTTGATTGTAAACAATGCTATATTTTAGCAACATTATTTTTAACATTATGTCTATTTAACCAAAAATCTATTGTTTTTGACAGAGAAAGGGGTTATAATAAAATCGATAAAAATACAGGGGGACCCGGAATGGCATCTCGCCATTATAGCCTTTCATCTGCCGTGGTCTTCTCCTCCTGTTTGAAACAGAGGTAACGATTATGTTTGAGGTTTACAAGATTATGGGCACGGACTTTGAGGGCAACGCGGTACTGGTACCGGAAGACCCCGCCGATGAATACGAACAACTTCAGGCGAATCTGTCGGTCGCGGATGAGTTTCAGGGCTATGGCGAAGTGGATGAAGACCGGGTCTCCTTCAACGAATTGTTGAACCTCCGGTATGATATTGAAACTAAGGCATACGCCAAACTCAAAAAGGAGTTGACCCCTGTCCGGAACTACGAGGCGTTTGCCTCACTAGAGGCTTTTGGATGCCGCATTAACCAAAAAGAGCTGGTCGACTATACCGATATCGTCGAGATGGAGGAAGAAGAGCCGATCGATATCGAGGGCGGAATGGAGGTTGCCGAACACGCGGATTATTCCTCGTTGTTGGTCAACGCCCCTGTGGACGACGATCCGCGGTACAATGAGCTCTCCCTCAAAAAGATTCGCGAGGAGCGCGATCGTCTACTGATGAGAGAGAAATTATCTATCCGATAATCGTTACATTAAAAGGGCCCACGAGGAAGATTCTTCCCCGTGGGCGTTCTTATGCTCCTACCACAGCTGCATCAATGCCAGGCACAAGCCGTATAAAACCGGTTGATGCAACAGATAGACAATCAATGTATGCCTGCCACAGACACTAAAAAACGGAATTCGCGTTTTTAACCGGTGGAGCAATGCGGGTCTTGCAGCGACCAATCGCTGAACAGCCGTTCCCGATAAATAGAGAAAAAACCAAGGCAATAGCGGGAAGTAGTCTGCCGAATAAAAATTCGGGCCAGGAAATCCCAGCGGGAAAAGCCATCGGCTCGTATACCAGCTATCCGGCAGCGACACCAGCCGCAGCACTCCGCACCCCCAAAATCCGTTTTGGGTTCCCCATGTCAGGCAAAACAGCAACAATCCCACGCCGAGCAGTACACCAGCCGGAACCCGGTCCAGCCATCGTCCCAAAAGCGCCCAAAGCAGCGCTGCTGTTCCAAGAAAATGCAGGACGCCAAAACGAATCAGCTGCCCCGGCATTACGACCCAGGTGACAAGGCTCAACAGCATACCGCAGCCGAGCAGCAACAGTCCTCTGCGTCCGTTTTTGCGGCTCAGCCGGCTGGAAAAACCGGAGATCAAAATAAAACTGCCGGCCACCAGCGACTGCCAAAGCTGACCCGGCCAGTCCCAAAACCAGGTCATCTTCAACCCGAACAAAACCGTCAGATCATAAAAAAGATGGTAGGCGATCATATTCACCAGCAGTAACCCGCGTAGTGCATCGACCAATTCCAACCGGCCACCTGAGGCACTTTTGTTTGTGCCGTCCATCCGTTCGCTCACCCCTGCATCTCCTCCTCCAGCGCCCGCAGCCCGTCCCGATCGCGGATTAGGTATCCGTCCGGGGTATGCTCCAGCAAACCCTTCTGGCAGAACTGGGCCAACACATAGAGCAGATGTCGATAGCTGACCTTGAGGTATGCCGCCGTCTCCGTATGCGGTTCATTATAACAGTCTCCCATACTGGTCATCAAAATGTAGGAGGCCAGCCGGTACTTGAGTGGAAAATTTTGATTCTGCGCATTATTTCTCGAACTGTTATTGATCTTGCGCCCCAGATACAAACAGATGGTCCGCAAAAATTTGGGGTCATTGAGCACGCGGTCGCCGCACTGGGCGAGGTCCAGCGCAATACAGTAGCAACGGGTGTGTGCCCGCACCCCTTTTGTATAGCTGTCCGGATCCAGCAGTTCCATATCTCCCAAAAAGCTAGGAACCTCATAGAAGTTGAAGAGGGTTACCCTCCCGTTTTTCAGGGTAGTAAAAAGTTTCGCCCGTCCCTCAACCAGATAGTACAGCCGTGTCACCCGCTGTCCCTCGCGCAGGATCAGCTTTCCCGGTTCAAATACGGAAAGACGTGCATAGGGGCGAATGTCAAAGGAAAAGAAATCGCAGAAATGATACCGGCGTATCATTTCCTCCAACTTATCACTCTCCTGCACAAAATTTCCTCCTTTTTTTCGATTCTATGATATTTCTCATATCATTTTATCGCATCTGATGTTAGGATGCAATCAGAACAAAAACGCATCATCCGCTTTTGCGGAAAACTGATTTTGAAAGGAGCAACCGCATGAATAAAATACCCTTGATTCTCGACGTCGATACCGGGGTGGACGACGCCGTCGCGATTCTTTATGCGCTATCCAACCCGCAGTTTGAGATCCTCGGCATCACCACCGTCGCAGGAAATCAGACGCTGGACAAAACCACCCGCAACACGTTGGCTGTGCTGGAATACCTTGGTCATCCCGAGATTCCTGTTGCCGCCGGCGCGGCAGCGCCCTGGATGCAGCCGTTGCACACCGCACCGCAGGTTCACGGAGAGAACGGTCTGGGCAATGTTGAATTGCCCGCCCCCACTATCCGTCCCCAGGCGGAGGACGCTGTCAGTTGTCTGCGTCGGTGGATCGAGGAATCCGATCGGCCGGTCACCATCGCAGCGGTCGGCCCGCTGACCAACATCGCGTTACTGCTGAAATCCTGCCCGCATCTGAAATCCAAGATTGAAAAAATCGCGATCATGGGCGGCGGGGCATTTCGCGGCAATGCCACCCCCGCTTCGGAATTTAATATCTACGTGGACCCGGAGGCCGCACGGATGGTCTTTGCCTGCGGTCTGCCGCTGTTGATGTGCGGTCTGGATGTCACAATGAAGGCCTATGCAACCAAGGAAGACATCGACGCCTTTGCCGCGCTGGGTACCCGTGCGGGTCAGATGTGCGCGGATATTTTTCGTTTCTATTATGACTTTCACATGAGCGGCGTGCGCGGTGAACTGCCCGGTTGTGCCGTTCATGACGCAGTACCAGTGATGGCGCTGGTTCATCCCGAGCTTTTCTCGGGCGAAGATGCCTATGTCGTGGTTGATCTCGACGGCGAATATACCCGTGGGTGCACGGCAACCGACTTCCGGGATCGTGGCCGGGCCGCAGACAAAAATACCCACGTTATTCTCGACCTTGACCGTGAAGCTTTTATCCGCCAGCTGCAGGATGCCGCTGCGCGCCTTTGCTGAAAGGAGGAACTAGTGTTGATCAAACGACCTGTTATCATTGACTGCGACCCCGGGGTCGACGATACCCTCGCTATCTGCCTCGCCGCCAGCCATCCCGAACTGGATATCCGGGCAATCAACCCGGTGGCCGGAAATGTCGGATATGAGAGCACCTCTCAAAATGCACTTCGTCTTGCCGATCTGATTGGAATCGACTGCCGGGTCGGACGCGGGGCTGAGGAGCCGTTGATCGCCCCCTGCCGTACCGCAGGGGCTGTCCACGGGCAAGGCGGCCTGGGCGGTTACCAGCTGCCTGAGGCTCACCGGGATTTTGATGTCGATTACGCCTGGGACATTCTTGTGCAGGAGGCACGCCGCGCAGAGGGGGCGCTTGAGGTCATCGCGCTGGGGCCAATGACCAACCTTGCAATCGCGCTGACCCGTTACCCTGAGCTGAAAAAGCTGATCCGCAAGATCACCGTAATGGCCGGTAGCGCCGATCAGGGTAACACCAACGTCTATGCAGAGTTTAATGTTTGGGTCGATCCCCATGCCTGCGAAATCGTCTTCCAATCTGGGATCCCTATCGCAATGTGCGGGCTGGATGGCAACGACAGCTGTTCTATGAACACCGAGGAGATCAACGGGATCTTCCAGCGGCCCTGCCGCCTCTCGGATGTTATCGGCCATGTTTCCCACTTTATTCATCAGCGGAACACCGAGCAATGGCATCTGCCCAGTTCTACCATTCACGACCTGGTAACAATGGCCTGCTTTATCGATCCGTCGATTGCGACCTATGAGCCCTGCTATGTCACCTGCGAGACCCGCAGCAGCATCTCCGCGGGCCAGACGGTAGTTGATCTGTACCATGTCAGCGGCAAAAAGCCGAATGTAGACGTACTGCGCCGTGCTGACAAGGAGCGTTTTCTGCAGATGCTGCGCGAAATGATGGACTGGTATACCCAGCATTGACCAGCACGCAAATACAAATAAGCAACAGGGCCGGATCCCGAGGGATCCGGCCCTGTATTTTATTTTGCCCTTCAAAACGGCTGCTCTGTCTCCAGCAGACTGCCATCAGCGTACCGCAACAGCACCCCGCCCCCGCGCAGAATCGCCTGCGCGGGACTCTGTGCATCGAGCAGAACAAAGTCTGCTCTGCATCCCTCCCGCAGGCCATAGTCGGAAATCAGACAGTTTGCCGCCGGGTTTTCGGTGATCATGCGAAATACCTGGGTCAACTGGTTCTCCCCTGCCAGCTTGTGCACCTGCGCGGTCAACAACGCTTCTTGCAGCAGATCCGCATTGCCATAGGGCCGAAGCGGATCCCGGGCATTGTCCGAGGCAATCGAAACCGGTACCCCAGCTTCCATCAGCCGCTTTACACAGGTGGGGTCCCGGCGCGCATCGCTCATCAAATAAAGATTACAGGAGGTCAGGGTGGTCACCGAAACCTCTGCCCGAACAGCCAGCTCAATCGCCCGTTTTACCTCATCTTCTGAAAGGCCGGGCGCCGAGAGCGCGGTCAAGTGGCCGCAGGTTACCCGGCCCGATAGCCCGGTCTGTATCGTTTTTTCCAAAAGATAAAGGAAGCAGTCAATATTGGGCTGGTCCGATTCATCCACATGTAAATCAATCGGCAGATCATACTTTAGTGCTAGTGCAAAGATGCGGTCCAGTTCCCGCCGGAAATCCCTGGCTAGTGACGGATAACCTGCGATAAAATCGATCTGACCGGCCTTCACCCGACGGTCAAACTCTTCCTCTTCCCCCACTTCACAGGGGACTGCGCTCAACAGCCGCATCGTACGCCGGTAGCGCTCGCGCAGCAGGCACAGAGATTCCATCGAAGCCCAGCCGAGCGCCCCGCCGATCGTCAGATTGGTTTTGATGGTGCCCGTTCCCGCCCGCAATGCCATCTGAATCAACCGATCGCTGCGCTGCGTAATATTTTCGACAAGCCGGTCTGCGGGGATCGCGTCAAAATAGGTCATCGACCGCCGAATTGCCTCCAGCAACCCGCACGGATCCTCATCACAGGGAACCATCGCCTTATCCAGATGCATATGGCTGTCCACAAACCGGGGCGAGACAACCCTGCCTTTCAGGTCGGTTCCCTCCGTCCCCGGAAGCGTGGGAGCGATGCGGACAAGCACACCGTCGACAATTTCAAGATCTTGCCTTCCTGTGTAACCGATTACATTTGCATTTCGAAAAACGGTCCTCGCCATTTGAAATTCCACCTTTCAAAAGAATTTTTTACCGGACCGTTTTCGTTTTCACCCGGCTGTATGCTGTTTTCAATGTTTCTGCCCTGCGGGCTCCACCCATCTCAACTGTATCGTTTGTTTTTCGGCTGTGTGCGCGTCGGCATGGCGTCAACCTTTGTGATTTTTTGCAGCTGGATCGTAGGCTGCACGGTCGGTCGAGATACCGGTGCGTAAATTCCTTTTTTTACCGTATTACGGCGTTTCCACCTGCGGATTGCCCGGCGCAGATCATACCGCAGCCGGACATAGAGAAGCAGCAAGACAAAGACACCAAGCGCCACACCCGCGGCAAGGCCAAGCAGCTTGAGCGCCGTCATCAGCAGACCGCCCTTCTCCTCCTGCTGCTGTGCCGTTGCCGCAGTAGCCGTCAGCGGCAGAACATATCGCAGCTGGGTACTGCCCAGCTGTGCATACTGTGCCCCGGTATCCTCTTTTAGGGAAAAGTCTACCCGGATGGTGATATTGTATCGATCCCCATCCTCCACCTGATAGTTGGCGGCGACCGCTTCGGCATCCTCGCCTCCCGCGAGCAGCAGGCTAACCGGTTCAGTCGTTGCAAGCTGCGCCTGATTCGCGTCGATCTCGAGCGCCAGCTCCTGCGGGGTGATGGTCACCTCGGAAAAGGCGGTAAATCCGTAGTCCAGCAGCGCGATGGTATCCTCGTACAGCGCGCTGATTTCCGTCTCGGCGAGCACGACGCAGACCAGCGTTCTGCCGTCCCGCTGTGCGACCGAGACCAGCGTATGGTGCGCCTCGCCGGTATAGCCTCTCTTTGCGCCGATGACATCCGGGTCATAATAGTCGGAAAAATCAAAGACCAGCTTGTTGCCGGCGCTGTACGAGCGTGCCTCACTCTGCTTGTTGGTAGGCGGGATCTCATACTCCATCGTCGTGAAAACCCGCAGAAAATCCTCGTTCTGAATTGCCTCCCGCGTGATGAGTGCCATATCGTGCGCGGTGGTCAGATGTTCGGGATCGTCCAGCCCGTTGGCATTGACAAAATGGGTATTGACAGCCCCGATCTCGGCTGCGCGGGAATTCATCATCTCGACAAACTGCTCGATGGTGCCCCCGATCGTCTCCGCCACCCCGTTTGCCGCATCGTTGGCCGAGCGCAGCATCGTCGCCATCAGCGCCTGCTCCAGCGTCAGCGTCTCGCCCGGGGTCAGCGCGATATGGGTGGCATCCCGCGGCACGCTGAACACAGAGGCATCGGTCATCGTGACGATGTCGTCCCAGTCGCCGTTCTCGACCGCCAGCAGGATCGTCATGATCTTGGTGATCGAGGCGGGCGGCAGCTGGGTGTCCATATTCTTTTCCAGCAGAATCTGCCCGCTGTCGGCATCCATTAGGCAGGCCGCGCCGGCGGACAGGTTGGGCACCGACACCTCCTGCGCGGCAACCCGGAGCACCGCTGTGGCGCAGATCAGCAGCGCGGCGCAGCAGGTGAATATTTTTTTGAACAAAGACTTCACACCCCTGTGGTTTTCTCCTATATCTACCCCATGGTCGGGGTCGGCCCCTTCTAGTATGCCGGAAATTCCCGGTCTCCATTCATTTAAGCACACCGCACCGGCTGTCAACTCATAATAATAGACCAGTACTATTTTAACACAGCACCCCAGCACAAAAAAGTCCCTTTTGGGTCCAAAAATGTGAAAATTCCCCCTGCTTTTTCCCTCTCCCCCATATTTCCTGTTTTTGATTTGCGTTCCGGCTGCTCCCGCTGTATAATGAGATGGTCACTTTTTAGAAAACAGATGAGGTGTGCGGATGATCCGATCGGTAATTTTTGATATGGACGGACTGCTGGTGGATACCGAGCGTTTGTCAATGAGTTGCTGGCACCAGGCGCTGGCAGAGCTGGGCCTTTCCTTTTCCGAGTCGCTAATTCTACAAGGGCGCGGCCAAAGCCCGGCGGAGATGGAGCCCCGGTTTTGTCGGTTTTATGGCGATCAGCTGAAGGATTTCTTTGCGCTTTATACGCGCAAAAACGAGCTGATGGACATGGTTACCGCCGAGGAGGGCGAGCATCTCAAGGTTGGCGCCATCACTCTGCTGCGCTGGCTAAAAAGCGAGGGATATACCATCTCTCTGGCGACCTCGACCGATGAACAGCGTGCCACCACTCGGCTGCGCCGGGTCGGGATCTACGACTACTTTGACCGTATGGTCTTTGGTCCGATGGTCTCCCGCTATAAACCCGCGCCGGATATCTTTCTCAAGGCAATCGAGCTGCTCGGCCGCGCACCGGAGGAGTGTCTTGTGTTGGAGGATTCTCCCAACGGGATTCTCGCCGCCCACGCAGCCGGCGCTAAGCCGATGATGATCTATGATCTCACCCGGCCTGATGAGGCGCTGCAGCAGCTGCTTTGGAGTGAGGGCGTTACATTACTGGATGCCATTTTGGTTTTGCAGGCCGATCGCGCGGCCGGCTGATAAATAAAAAAGGTAAGGGCTTTGCCCTTACCTTTTTTGCGTAAAAACGATCTTATACCCCCGCGAGGATCTCGACCGCACGAATTGCGGTACGGATCGCGCTCGTGGTATCGTGACATTCCTTCTGATCCAGGCCGGCCTTCTCCCGCTCCTGATTCCAGACGCAGAGCATCACCGCGCCGGCGTGAACCCGCAGCACCGAACTGACCGTATACAGTGCCGCCGTCTCCATCTCGCTGCCCAGCGCACCGCCCTTGATCCAGGCCTGCCATTTGTTCTCCAGCTCATAACTCACCGGCATCCGCTGCGGGCTGTGCTGTCCATAAAAGCTGTCCTTGCACTGAACCACGCCGGTATGGCTCTTCATCCCCAATTCCTTTGCCGCCTGACGCAGCGCAATGGTGATATCGATGTCAGCCAATGCGGGGTACTCGATGGGCAGATACTCCTTGCTGGTGCCCTCCTGTCGGATCGCCCCCTGTACCACCACGAGATCGCCGGCCTCAACCTCCATCTGCATCCCGCCGCAGGTACCGACCCGGATGAGATGAGAGACGCCGAGCATATTCAGTTCCTCGACCCCAATCGCGGTAGACGGACCACCCATACCGGTGCTCATGATCAGCACCTTAACCCCTTTGGTCTCCGCCAGCCAACTGGTATACTCCCGGTTCTGGCCAATCTTTTTGGCATTTTCCATCAGCCCGGCAATCTTCTCTACCCGGCCGGGGTCGCCGGGCAAAATGGCGTAGTCAGCCCCCTCAAGATCCGCCTTGCAAAGTCCGATATGATACAGCTTTTCCTTTTGTTCCATTATATTCCCTGCCTTTCCCTGGCGCGTCGAAAATCGCGTACAGCTGTTTTTTTCATTATAACATAAGCCAACCAAACCGAACAGAGTTTGCCCGGATTTTTTACAGTTTCCAGATCTCCCGGTTATACTCCGCGATGGTCCGATCGGAGGAGAAATAGCCTGCATGGGCGATGTTTGCAAGCATCTTTTTCGCCCATGCCGTTCGATCCTCAAACTCGGCCAGCATCTGTTCTTTGACCCGGATATAGTCCTCGAGATCCAGCAGCGCCATAAACCAATCCTTATGGGTTAAATCCTGGTACAACCTTCCCAGCTGCTCGGCATCTCCCTGCTCGAGCATCGGTTTTGAGAGCAGGAAATCCACCAGCGGCTCGCAGAGGGTCGTTTTATAAAAGCGCCGCGACTGATAGCTGCCCTCAGCATATAGCCGGATCACCTCTTCGCTCGTGTGGCCGAAACGGTAGAAGTTCTTCTCCCCAACCAGTTGGGCAATCTCGAGATTTGCCCCATCCAGCGTACCCAGGGTCAGCGCGCCGTTGAGCATCAGCTTCATATTGCCGGTACCGGAGGCCTCTTTTGAGGCGAGACTGATCTGCTCCGAGATGTCCGCCGCCGGCACAATCCGTTCGGCCCAGCTGACATTATAGTTCTCGACAAAAACAATTTTGAGCCACCGGGAAACGACGGGATCCTGCTCGATGACTGCCGCCATGCAGAGAATCGCGTGGATGATGTCCTTTGCCAGACGGTAGGCGGGCGCAGCCTTTGCCCCGAACAGGAAGGTGATCGGCCGCGGCGGCATCTTACCGGCCTTGATCTGCCGGTATTTCCAGATGATATAAAGCAGATTCATCTGCTGGCGCTTATACTCATGCAATCGTTTAATCTGCACATCGAAGACGCTGTCGGGGTCCATCCGTACCCCCTGCTTCTCCAGCGCGCAGGATAGCGCTCGTTTCTTGTCTGCTTTAATTGCGAGCAGCTGTGCGAGGGTATCGGGATCCTCTTGCCAGTTTTCGAGTTCACACAACAGATCCGCGTCGGTTTTCCACTTTTCTCCAATCCGTCGGGTGATAAATTCCGACAGTTCCCGGTTACAGCCCAACATCCAGCGGCGGAAGGTGATCCCATTCGTCTTGCTGTTAAATTTTTCGGGATAGATCCGGTAAAAGGGCGTCAATTCCGAACTCTTGAGAATCTCGGTGTGCAGCGCCGCCACACCATTGACCGAAAATCCATAGTGGATGTCCATATGCGCCATCCGGACCGCATTTTGCTCATCGATGATCGCCACCGCAGGGT
>CALXBG010000115.1 GCA_944386485.1 uncultured Pygmaiobacter sp.
GTCAAAGCTCTCCCGCGCTGCGTCTCTCCAGAACGGATCGTCTCCATAGTAGGTGTCGAGATCCGCCTCGGTCTTGACGATCGACCGCGCCACCTCGGCCATCTTCTCCAGCTGATCCGCCGGGTTCATAACCCCTGCCGGAAACAGTTCCGGCCACCGCTCCGCGAGATTCTGGTATTTGACATCGACCGGCACACCGCCTTCATTGACCAGATTCAGCACCCCGAAATTGCTCTGCCGGAACTCCTGATAGGTCTGGCTGTCCCGATCGACCTGTGCCAGCGTGATCGGTTCCCTCCGCAGCTCCGCTTTCAGGCCCTTGTACTGGTTATATACCTCATCCAGCACGATCCGCCCCTGCTGGTAAACCTCGTCAAAGACTGCGTTTGCGGTCTCGGCGCTCACCCGTCCGGTCTCCCGGATCTCTTGGGTCAGCTGCTGCGCGGCCGGCTTGAGAACATCCCGACGCGCTGTGCCCGGCACCGAAAGGGCTTCTCCGATCTCGTTTACAAACCGATTCTCCGCCCGGGTCTGATACTGCCGGCTCTTCGCCGTCTGTTCCCCTGCGATCGGCAGCGGGATCGTTCTCTGCGGCGTCTCTGCGTTCTGCTGCGCCACCGGCAGCGGGATCGCCGCGGTCTGCGCTTCCCCCATCTGGCTCTGCAGGTCTGCGTACTTCTGCCGCGCGTACTCCCGCCACGGCAGATTGCTTTCGGTGTTGGGGGTGGTGGAAAGGCTGCTTTTTGAGCTATCGCTCCCATTGACATCCGATTCTTTTGTGAATATAATATTTGTTAAAGGGTTTCCCTGTGTTTGCGCAGTTGCTGAGTTTTTCAGCATGCTGCTTGCAGGGAAATCCTTTATTTTTGTTGGTGTGAGATTGACAATATCGTAGAAAATCTCTTTCGTGCTAGGCTTTATCGCTGTCACAACCTCAGCGGTATAGTCGTTCTGTCCCACCCTGATCTGCACATCTGCCCGGTTAAAGCTGCTTAAGTTGTCTTTGCGTGGGTGGGACGGGGACTCGTTGCGGATGTTATCTGCGACTTCTATGATCTCGTCCAAATTAGCCGCTGTTCGCAGCTTATCCCTATAGACCGTTCTATCTCCCATCGATAGATTTCGAGTGTCTCTGGATCGTGTGAACTCTCTAATTCCTTGGCCATTTAGTCCAATCTTCCACCCGCGCCAGTTGAACCCGTCCGGATACCGCCGCCGCAGCTCCGCTGCGACGGTTTTTATTTTGTCCTTGTTCGACACCCCTGCAAGAATGTCCTCATCGATCTCTACAAACGGCTTTCCGTCCGCATCCTGCCGTACCGGTCCCCTGTTCAAAGAGGTCGCCGAGGCTTATGACACGATGGTCTGCAACGAGATGCCGCACGGCACGGCCAAAAGCTACCGCCCTGCGATCCAGCGCGCCGTAGCATACTTCGGCGAGCAGCGCATGAGCGAGATCGAACCGTATATGGTGACCAAGTTCCTCGCCTCCCTCCCCTACAAAGGAAAAAAGACCGTCTCAAACCAGCGCACCGTCCTGAATGGGATCTATAAGTATTGGATCAACGATCCGGACTGGCACGGGGATAAAAACCCGGTATCCGATGCCAAAATGCCCCGCGGCATGACCCATAAATCACGCACTCCGCCAGATGAAAAGTATATTGCGATCGTCAAGGAGAACGCGCAGGATCCAGACGTGCTGCTCCCGTTGCTTTTTCTCTGCACCGGCGGGCGCCGCGGCGAGATCCTGGCGCTGCAGGCACAGGACTTCGATCTTGAAAAAACCTGATCCATATTTCAAAATCTGTCGAACATGAAGGCAATTCTCCCCGCGTCGGCCCTACCAAAACCGAAGCCGGCGTCCGAACCGTCCCGCTGCTGTCTCTGCTCCGTCCAGCCGTCGAGCCGCTGATCGCCCAGCTCCCTCCGCACTATTACATCACCAGCGGAAAAACAACTCCGCTCTCCTCTTCTCAATATGACGATCTCTGGATCCGGTTCTGGAGAAAGCACAGGTGCGCCACCTATGTTGAGCGCAGTTATAAGCGCCCGTATAAAGACAAGACCTATGACATCAAATACCGCGATTGGAAAGCAGATATCAGCGCCCACCAGTTTCGGCACGAATATGTCTGCATGCTATGCCTATCCGGTGTCCCGATGGAGATGGCCATTCTTTTTGTTGGTCATGCCGACGAAAAGATGATCCGTGATGTCTACCTGCATCTCAAGCCTGAAATGGTCAGCAATGCTAAACGACAGCTCGACGCCTATCTCGCCGCTGATTAGTCCACATTTAGTCCACATAATAATGCTCTTTTCTACTCCTCCATGCACCTGTATGAACAATCTAAAAAACCAAAAAACCGCACAGACAAGCCATTTCGGCTTCCCTGTGCGGTTCTGTGCTTTGGTGGACCCGAAGAGGATCGAACTCTCGACCTTACGGATGCGAACCGTACGCTCTCCCAGCTGAGCTACGGGCCCATTTTTTGTTGCTCCCCGAAGGGCGCTTTTATATTATACTTCGAGCGTTCGAAATATGCAAGAGTTTTTTTGAATTTTTTTATTTTTATTTTTTCCTCCCTCGTATTTTATTTGCATTGGTTTTCGGGCACAGGTATAATGGAATTGGATTTTTTATTTTGAATATTGCTCTGGAGGGAAGTCTTGTGAAGGACGGTTTTATTAAGGTTGCCGCCGCCAGCCCGAAGCTGCGAGTCGCCGACTGCCGCTACAATCTTGGCGAGATCCTCAAGGTCGTGCGCCGGGCCGCCGCCGAAGGGGTTCGGTTATTGGTATTGCCCGAACTCTGTCTGACCGGTTATACCTGTGGCGATCTCTTTTTTCAATCCATCCTTCAACAGGGTGCGTTGGACGCGCTGGGTACTCTGGCGGATGAAACCCGTTCGCTTGAGTTGCTGATCGTCGCCGGTTTGCCGTTTGCCGACGGTGGCAAACTGTACAACTGCGCCGCTGTTCTCTACCGCGGCGAGTTGTTGGGATTGGTGCCAAAAACCAATCTGCCCAACTATGCCGAATTCTATGAGCGCCGTCAGTTCACCCCCGCCTTTGCGGGAACCCGAACCGTGATCTTTCGCGGCAAAGAGGTTCCTTTTGGCACAGACCTGCTTTTCTCCTGCCGGGAATTGCCCGAGTTCTGCCTTGGCATAGAGATCTGCGAAGATCTTTGGGTCCCTCTGCCGCCCTCTACCCATTTGGCGCTGGCCGGCGCAACGGTGATTGCCAACCCTTCGGCGAGCAATGAGACAATCGGCAAAGCAGCATATCGGCGCAGCTTGATTCGTTCGCAGTCCGCCCGCCTTCTGTGCGGTTATGTTTACGCCGACGCCGGAATGGGAGAATCCAGCTCCGATCTGGTTTTCGCCGGGCACAACCTGATTGCCGAAAACGGCACTCTGTTGGCGGAAAGCGCGCTCTTTACTGAAGACCTTATCCTCAGCGAGATCGATGTTGCCCGGCTGCTGGGGGAACGCCGCCGAACTACCACCTTCCCTGACCATAACGACGAGCTGCGCCGGATCGAATTCAGCTGGACGCTGCGGGAAACAGCGCTGACACGCAGTTTCCCCATCCGTCCGTTTGTGCCGGATGATCGCGCCGACCGGGAAGCCCGCTGCGAAGAGATCTTCTCCATTCAGGCCACGGGACTCTGCAAGCGGATCCGACACACCGGCTGCGGCAGCCTTGTTGTCGGCATCAGTGGCGGTTTGGACAGCTGCCTCGCGCTGCTGGTTGCAGTACGGGCGCTGGATCTGCTTGAGCGCCCCCGCACCGATCTGATTGCAGTCACAATGCCTTGCTTTGGCACCACCCAGCGGACCAAGTCCAATGCCGAATTGCTTTGCAACGCGCTGGGCGTAACCTTCAATACCGTCAATATCGCCGAATCGGTAAGGCTCCATTTCCGGGATATCGGGCACAGCGAATCTGAACTGGATGTTGTGTATGAAAATGCCCAGGCGCGCGAGCGCACCCAGGTACTGATGGACATTGCCAATGAGATGAACGGCCTTGTGATCGGCACCGGAGATTTGTCGGAACTGGCACTAGGCTGGGCAACCTATAACGGCGACCACATGTCAATGTATGGCGTCAATGCCTCGGTGCCCAAAACGCTGGTGCGGTATATGGTCCAGTATGCCGCCGACACCGCGTCGGACCAGACGCTCCGCTCGGTACTGCTGGATATTCTGGATACCCCAGTCAGCCCCGAGCTGCTGCCCGCTGACGGCGAGGATATCGCCCAGCGGACCGAAGATATTGTCGGGCCCTATGAGCTGCATGACTTTTTCCTGTATTACCTGATACGGCTGGGTTTCTCTCCGCGCAAGATCTACCGGTTGGCTTTGCTCGCCTTTGAGGAGATGTTTGGGCCGGAGGAGATTCTCAAATGGCTTCGGATCTTCTGCCGTCGTTTCTTTGCCCAGCAGTTTAAGCGAAATTGCCTGCCTGACGGACCCAAGGTGGGCAGCGTCTCCCTCTCCCCGCGCGGCGATTGGCGGATGCCCAGCGATGCGTGTGCAGCTCTCTGGCTGCAGGAATTGGAGGAATTGTAAACTTCACAATAAGAACAGGCGTTCCGATGTGAATCGGAACGCCTGTTCTTTTTACCAAAGACGAACACCCTTTTGCTCCGGCAGCAGACCGGAGCGAACTGCGACGGGCAACACCGCCTTGAAAAAGAGGAAAAGAAGCACCGTCTCGATCGGCAGCAGGCCGATATTTTTAATCGTGCTTTTGACCAGATAATAATAGTAGCCCTTGCCGTAGAGCATCGAGCTCCAGAGCGCACCGAGCGCAATGTTAACCCCGACATTGACCGTCAGCTTTGCTAACAGAATCCTCAAACCGCTGATCCTTCTGCGATAGAAAAAGAGCGCGTAAAAGAAGGAACCGAGCATGCTATTGAGCACATAGCCGGGAAAAAACGGTCCGGACGGCTGGATCATAAAGCCAAGCAGATCGGTGCAGAAGCCCGAAACAAGCCCGAGGATCGGGCCATAGATCGCGCTGCCCAACGCATTGAAGAAAAAGCCGAAGAAAATATGCAGGTTATCCCCGAGCGGAATTGGGACCAAACCAACCACTACCCGAATGGCGACAAAAAGTGCGGTGAGGGTCAACATACGGACCTTTTTCCCTTCTGAAACCGCGCTGCGCCAATAGGCAATGGAAAATGGGGAGAGAAACTGTAATGTCTGACTTTTCTGGGACATAAAAATACCTCCTTTGTGCATCGGTTTGTACCAACGCACCCAGGAGGATGCTCACGCAGGGCGCAGGCCCTGTTCGTTTTTTGGTACAGCGGGATGCGGAAACCGCACCGCGTGGAAAGGTGACCCCCTTTCCCTCTTCGTCCCACCGGCAACTCCCCGTCCGGAGGGCACTACGACCGCCTTTGCGGCCTGACGCGCGATTTCCTACTCTGTTTTTATTTGACCGTTATCGATCCTGCTGATTATAGCATACAAGATCGATACTGTCTATATCATTACGCCGGATATTCCACAGAATATCCCTCTCCAAGATAAATCTCATAAGCAGCATCTGCACCAAATACCTGCTGCAATGCTGCCTCGATCTTAGAAAGGCTGCCGGTCAAATGTGCTTGCTGTTCTTCGCTGAGTTTCTCCGCCCGGTAATCGTAGACCTGAATCCGGATATAAAAGTCGTACAGATCACTTTTTAGATAGTCTGCCGCCGTGGCGCCCTGTGCAGAAAACCAACTCTGCTCTGCGAGCTCGTCGTAAAAATCCGGCGGTGGATTTCCCCCATGATAGGAAAGATCAACCAACAAGCAATCCACCTCTTCCTGTGACAGGATCCCGAGCAGCTGCTCTTCAATCAGCCGCTGCGATGCGATCGAGAAAGTGATCTCCATCAGTTCCTGCACCAACTCCTGTTTTGCGGAATAGCGGTGCGAGCTAAAAAACCAATAGCGGTCATGGTTGATCCGCATCGTGTGGTCCGAGAGCGTCCAGAGCTGCTCTTCGCCCTCCGGTCCGGTAAAGACGATATCCCATTCACGAAAGCTGCCGGGAACAGAATTTCCCGCATCATATTCAGAAGCTCTGTAATAAACCGAGTACATCCGGCTTTGTTTCTTTTCGCTGTCGACCCATTCCCAGTTTCCCTGTCCAAAAAAACGGTTCAGCTCGCTGCGAAACCGCAGCGGCCAGACGTTCATGAGATAAATCCCCGCTGCAATCCCCGCAATCAGCAGAGTCGCAGCCGCTATGGTGCCCAGTCGCTTCATCTTTTTCATCAATTTCCCTTAACAATCAAGCTCTTTGCCCTTATTCTACGGAAAGCGCTTTTGAATTTCAACCAAACCTTGCGTTTTTATCACAAAAAAAGAGAGCAGTAAAACTGCTCTCTTTGATAAAGACAATATTGGTACTGGTTTTATCAGTACATGCCGCCCATCGAGGGATCACTAGCAGGAGCTGCAGGCTCCTTCTCGGGGATATCGGTAACCAGACTCTCGGTGGTCAGAACCATCTCGGCAACAGAAGAGGCGTTCTGCAGGGCGCTACGGGTAACCTTGGTCGGATCAACGACACCGAAGTCCTCGAGCATCATGCCGTAAGCCTCGGTCTGCGCGTTGAAGCCATAACCAACCTTGCCGCTGTTCTCAACCTTATCGAGCACAACGCTGCCCTCGAGGCCCGCGTTCTTGACGATCTGACGCAGCGGCTCACGCAGCGCGTTGATGACAATCTTCGCACCGGTCTTCTCGTCGCCCTCAAGGCCCTCGGAAGCCTTGACAACAGCGGGGATTACATTGACCAGAATGGTGCCGCCTCCGGGGACAATGCCCTCTTCGACAGCCGCCTTGGTTGCGGAGAGCGCGTCCTCAATGCGGAGCTTCTTCTCCTTCATCTCAACCTCGGTCGCAGCGCCGACACGGATTACCGCAACGCCGCCAGCCAGCTTGGCCAGACGCTCCTGCAGCTTCTCACGGTCAAAGTCGGAGGTAGTCTCCTCAATCTGAGCGCGGATCTGTGCAACACGGTCAGCAATCGCCTGCTTGTCGCCAGCGCCATCGACGATGACGGTGTTCTCCTTGGTGACCTTGACCTGCTTGGCAGTACCCAGCATATCAATAGTCGCATCCTTCAGCTCGAGGCCCAGCTCCTCGCTGATGACCTGGCCGCCGGTCAGGATAGCGATATCCTGCAGCATCTCCTTGCGGCGATCACCAAAGCCGGGAGCCTTCACGGCAACGCAGTTCAGCGCGCCGCGCAGCTTGTTGACGATCAGGGTGGACAGCGCCTCGCCCTCAACGTCCTCAGCGATGATAACCAGCTTCTTGCCCATCTTGACAATCTGCTCGAGGATGCCCAGCAGATCCTGGATCGAGGAGATCTTCTTATCGGTGATCAGGATATAGGGCTCATCCATGATCGCTTCCATCTTCTCGGTATCGGTGGCCATATACGGGGTGATATAGCCGCGGTCGAACATCATGCCCTCGACAACCTCGGAATAGGTCTCAGCAGTCTTGGACTCCTCGATGGTGATAACGCCATCAGCGGTGACCTTCTCCATCGCCTCGGAGATCAGGTTGCCGATCTCAGCGTCGCCGGCAGAGATGGTGGCGACCTTCGCGATATCAGCGCTGCCGCTGACCTTCTGGCTGTTGGCCTTGATGGCGACAACGGCCGCGTCGACCGCCTTCTTCATGCCGCGCTTGAGGTCCATGGGGTTGGCGCCCGCAGCGACATTCTTCATGCCCTCGTGCACCAGCGCCTGGGCCAGAACAGTCGCGGTGGTGGTGCCGTCGCCGGCGGCGTCGTTGGTCTTGGTCGCAACCTCTTTGACCAGCTGTGCGCCCATGTTCTCAAACGGATCCTTCAGCTCGATCTCCTTGGCGATGGTCACACCGTCATTGGTGATGAGCGGAGAGCCAAACTTTTTATCCAGTACAACATTGCGGCCCTTGGGTCCGAGGGTAATCTTGACGGTATCGGCGAGCTGATCGATGCCCTTCTCCAGCGCCTTGCGGGCTTCCTCGCCATAAACAATCTGCTTAGCCATAATTGCTCTGCTCCTTTTATCTTATATTGAATTTATTTTGTGGATCGCAAGCCTCAGTCTTCCACCGTCGCGAGGATATCGCTCTGGCGCAGAATCTGGCACTCTTCCCCGTCGATCTTGACCTCGGTGCCCGCGTACTTCGCCGCGATTACCCGATCGCCAACCTTCAGGGTCATCTTAACCTCATTACCGTCCACCATGCCGCCGGGACCGACCGCGACAACAACCGCGACCTGCGGCTTTTCCTTAGCCGAGCCAGTCAGGATAATGCCGCCCTTGGTGGTCTCCTCTGCCTTCTCCGCCTTGATGACAACTCTGTCTGCCAAAGGTACGATTTTCATAAGAGATATCCCCTTTACAAAAAAATAATTTGTATAAACTAATTTATGCTTAGCACTCATTATTCCTGAGTGCTAATCTTATTTTATCGCATTTTTTCCGAATTGCAATAGGGCAATTGAAAAAAAATTGTGAACAGGAAGAATCTTTTTCGCAAAACAGCGGTGTCCGACCTTTTTCCAGACATAAAAACAGGCATTTTGCCTGTTCTGCCGGCAAAACACCTGTTTTTTGCTGCATTTTCATTTTTGCTGTTCTGCAAGCCGCGCTGGAAGGACAAAGCGCGCAGCGAGGGGCAGCACCCGTACATGAAGATGGTCCCTCGGTCCACACTCTCCGTCCACGTTGGCAATCACCGGGCGTTCCGGCTGGACCTCGATTTCTTTGCCGCGCAGGTGAGTAATGATCCGTTGCAGTTCCGGGCGGATATCCCCTCCCTGAAAATGATCTCCAGCCTGGTACTTGCCGATCACGCTGGCAATTCGAAACCGGCTGATCTTTTTTACAAGCAGGACTTCCAGCACACCGTCGTCCACCCGCGCGCAGGGTGCAGCTTTATAGCCACCGCCATAGGTCATGCCATTGGCAACTGCAACTAAGAGATAGTTGCCGGTATACCGCTTTCCATCAACGGTCACCGTCATGGGATAGCCTATCGGTTTGCATACATTCTCTACAATCGAGATGTTATAGGCCATCGTTCCCCCACACAGCGGGATGCGCCGATACTTTGGAATCCCATAGGCTACTGCAGCATCCAATCCCGCCGAGCAGATGGCGGCGGAGATCTCATTCTCCCCTACCTGCATCAGGTCAATCGGAATCGCGCTGCCGGCAATGTTATCTTCGATACACAAAAAATCTTCCTGTGTCCCGAAATTACGCAGAAAATCATTGCCCGACCCCAGCGGCACACAGGCGACCTCAGCTTGCGGATAACGATAAGCGCCGGTAAAAACCTCATTCAGCGTACCATCTCCGCCACAGGCATAAAACCGCACAGGGTCCCGTGTCATTGCATAGTGTTTGGTGATCTCGGTGGCATGACCGGAATGGGTGGTAATCTCCACCGCATAATCCAGTTTCAACGGCGCAATCCGCTCGATCAGTGAGGGGACAAAGAACTGGCTTGCATCCGCTTTTCCTGCCTTGGGGTTTACAATAAAGACATGTTTCATCCAAATACTTCCCCCGACGAAAGCTTCTTTTTCTTTATCATACTCTATTTTCTCGTTTCAGACAACAGAAAAGAGAACCGAAAGGGATTATTTTCAGTTCTGATGAAAAGATTTTTTTGCATTAATCTTTCTCTGGAGCTCCATATGGACTTTTTTTGCTTTTCTCCTATACTGTGTTCGGTATTGAAATAAGCGATAAAATGATTATTTCCTTCTGCCGCCGGTCTTGCGCCCGGAAAGCATTCCCCTGCCATCCGCCGCAGAACCGTTCGCAGCTGATATTTTCCAAAAAGGAAGCGTATCTTAAATGGACAATAAGAAAAAGGCCACGGCAAAGCGAATCTTCGCGCTGTTGTTTACCGGTCAAAAAGCCCGATTTTTGTTGATTCTCTGTATTCCCATTGTCTCTCTGCGGCCCTGAGCCAGTTCACCCCGCTGGCCATCGGGTTTCTCACCGACCGGCTTTTGGGTGCGCCGACCGGCTCTTTCGGCTTTGCGGTACCGATTCTGCTCGCCATCCTCGCTGCGAATGTGTTCAATGAACTCATCAAGGTCGCGCGCCGATTGATGGTGGAGGACGTTGCCACCAAGACCGAAAAGGAATCGACCTGCGGATTCCGGACGGCCGATATATCGGGATCGCCGGACCAAGTGGCTGCGGTAAATCTACCCTGATCAAGATTCTCGACCGCTTAGAAAAGGGAGAGGGTGAGCTCTTGCTGGGCGGTGTGCCGCCGGACGCACTTACCCGCACCGCGCTGGCCGAGACGGTTGCTCTTGTTCCCCAGATCCCGTTTCTCTTTGCCGATACCGTCTATCAAAACATCTGCTATGGCATGAAGCAGCCCTTCACCCCGCAGGATGTCTACGAAGCCGCCGCAAAAGCCCACATCAACCGGGAGATGGAGGCGCTGGCCGGCGGATATGAGTTCCGGCTTGCCGAGGGCGGCGCAAACCTTTCGGGCGGTCAGCGGCAGCGCATTGCGCTGGCTCGAATCTTTCTGCGAAAACCGCGAATCCTGATTCTGGATGAGGCGACCAGCGCGCTGGATAATACCTCGGAAAAGGCAATCCAAGCCGAGATCGGAAAGCTAAAAGCCGAGTGCGGCACCACCGTCATCGCGATCGCGCACCGTCTGTCCACGCTTCAAAACTGTGACGGGATTATCGTCATGGACAAGGGTCGGATCTGTCAACGAGGCTCCTTTGTACAGCTGGAGCAGACCCCGGGCATCTTCCGCGATATGGCGCTGGGATTATTAAAATAAGATTCTGTTTGCCACTTTGGCGCCTGATATCGGGCGCCTTTTTCATACGCAAAACACATTGTTTTGTATAGCAATCAGGTATTAGACATTCCAGCAAAGCGTTCTATAATAAAATTAAGGACGTCTTATATCAAATAATGGCCCCATAGAACATCCATAACAAGAAAGCAGGGATAGGATGAACAAAACTTTGGTCGCATATTTTTCCGCAACCGGCACGACTGCACGGGCGGCCACGGCGCTCGCGTCAGCCATCGGTGCAGACCTGTATGAAATCCGGCCTGCAGCAGCCTATACCCGCGCAGACCTTGACTGGCACAGGAAAGATTCCCGCAGCAGCCTTGAGATGCGCGATCCTTCTTGCCGTCCTGCGCTAGCGGATCAGGATGCAGGAATCGCCGATTATGAACGTATTTTTCTCGGTTTTCCAATCTGGTGGTATACTGCCCCGCGGATCATTCAAAGCTTTCTTGAAAGCTATGATTTTTCTAAAAAAATCATCATTCCATTCGCCACCTCCGGCGGCAGCGGGATGGGTAGTGTCGCGCAGGATCTCGCTTCCTCCTGCCCCAAAGCTACAATCAAGGCCGGACGGTTGCTCAATGGGCGGCTGTCAGAAGATCTTCTGCGGCAATGGTTTTGCGAACAATAAGGAGGTTATAAAATGATTTACAAACAGTTTCAAAACCTTCAACTATCAGCACTTGGCATGGGTTGCATGCGGCTGCCGCTCACAGCTCAGGGAGATCAGATCGATCAACAGGCCGTAGAGGAGATGGTCGCCTGTGCAATGGCCCGGGGAGTCAATTACTATGATACCGCCTGGGGATATCATGACGGCAATTCCGAATACGCAATCGGCAAGGCGCTGGCCGCTTATCCGCGTGACCGCTTTTATCTGGCGGACAAGTTTCCCGGTTATGACCTTTCCAACATGGGAAAGGTCGAGGAAATCTTCGAAGCGCAGCTAAAAAAATGTCGGGTGGATTATTTCGACTTTTACCTCTTTCACAATGTCTGCGAGATGAATATCGACGCCTATCTTGATCCGCAATATGGTATTCTTGACTACCTGTTACAACAAAAGAAAAACGGCCGAATCCGTCATCTGGGTTTTTCCTGCCACGGGGCCCTGCCGGTCCTGGAGCGTTTTCTTGAAGCCTATGGGGATAAGATGGAGTTCTGTCAGCTTCAGCTCAACTACATCGATTGGATTTTCCAAAACGGTGCGGAAAAGGTTGCGCTGCTGAATAAATACCAGATCCCCGTCTGGGTGATGGAACCGCTGCGGGGCGGCCGTCTGGCCCATCTTGATGAACAGCAGTCCGCAGCGCTGTGCGCGGTTGCTCCCGAGCGGTCTCTGCCCGCCTGGGCCTTTCGCTTTTTGCAGGGTATCCCCGGCGTGACGGTCATCCTCTCGGGCATGTCGGATCTTGGTCAGCTCAAGGACAATCTTGACATCTTTGAGACCGATCAGCCATTGAATGATGAGGAGCAGCGAGCGCTTTTGGAACTCGGCCGCAGCATGACCAATCCCAAAGCGCTCGCCTGCACCGCTTGCCGGTACTGTACCAGTCATTGTCCGCAAGGGTTGGACATCCCGCACCTATTGGCGCTGTACAATGAGCACCGGTTTACCGGCGGCGGCTTCATCGCGCCGATGGCGCTTTCTGCCATTGCGCCGGATAAACAGCCCTCCGCTTGTATCGGCTGCCGCAGCTGTGAGGCCGTTTGTCCCCAGCAGTTAAAGATCTCGCAGGCGATGGCGGACTTTGCCTCCCTGCTCTAATACATTTTCCCGGAAAGAAGGAAATTCCATGAATCGAAGCGAGCGTACCGAGCAGAAGATGCAACAGCTCTTTCATACCCATGCAGCCGGACCGGAAGGCAGCGACGGCGGTTTTATGCAGATTTTGCAAGGATATATCTTCGGAGACGTCTGTTATACCGGCAGTCTGGATAACCGGATGCGGGAATTGGTGACCGTCACGGTGCTGACCACCCTGAGTACCCTGCCCCAGCTGAAAGCACATTTACAGGCCAGCCTGAATGTCGGCTGTACCCCGATCGAGCTGCGGGAAGCGATCTATCAATCCGCCCCATTTATCGGATTTCCCAAAACCCTCAATGCGATTGCCGTGATGAACGAGGTCTTTTCAGAAAACGGCATTTTCCTTCCGCTGCCCGACCAAAAAACACTTGCTGCGGACGACGAACGGTATGAGCGAGGACTTGCACTCCAAGCACCGCTTTATGGAACAGAGATCGCCGACCGTTACCGCTGGTTGCCCGACGAGTTCGCGCAGGCCGTTCCCCGCTTTTTGACCGAACTCTACTTTGGCGACTTTGCTACCCGCAGCGGCCTTGACGGCAAAACGCGGGAACTTCTCATCGTGGTCTTGTTGGCCGCGCTGGGTGGCGCTGATTTTCAGTTAAAAAGCCATATCGAGGGCGCGCTGAAGTCGGGCAACACCCGTGAAGAGATCGTTTGCGCGTTGGTACATGCCGCCGGTTATATGGGATTCCCCCGCCTTTTTAACGCGCTGAACGCCGGCAAGGAGTTTCTGAGCGAACCGTAATCCCGGTGTTTTTCCCTTTGCACAGGCACGGATAGGCAGCGGCGATATAAAAAGTGGCCAAGCAGCGCTCATCTGATTCTGTAAAGATGATTCACTTGTCGGCTTTATCTTTTTCTTTTTTCTGCCAACGTCACCCTCTGTACCATAAATACCTCCCGGCCATAGAATGGCCGGGAGGTATTTATGTGAACCAGAATCTGTTTTTAGACTGTCACGGCATCTCTGTTTAGATCAAAACCTTGCTGAGGAACTCTTGTAAACGCGGACTCTTCGGGTTGCCGAACAGTTCGGCAGGGCTATTTTCCTCAACGATCTGTCCGTCGTCCAAGAAGATCACCCGGGTAGCAACTTCCTTTGCAAAACCCATTTCGTGGGTGACGACAATCATCGTCATCCCTTCCTGCGCCAGTTCCTTCATAACATCGAGAACCTCTCCGACCATTTCAGGGTCAAGCGCAGATGTGGGCTCGTCGAACAGCATGACATCCGGGTGCATGCACAGACTGCGCGCAATGGCGACGCGCTGCTTCTGGCCGCCCGACAGCTGAGAGGGATAGGCATCCTTCTTGTCCGCCAGCCCGACACGAGTCAGCAGCGAAATGGCGGTCTCTTCCGCCTTCTCTTTGGGCTGTCCCAAAACCTGAATCGGAGAAATCGTGAGATTTTCCAGCACGGTCATGTGGGGAAACAGATTGAAATGCTGGAAGACAAAGCCCATTTTGGTGCGCTGCTTTTGAAGTTGTTTCGGGTTATCAAAGGCAAGCGGCTCTCCCTCGATTGTGACGGTGCCACTTTCCGGAATTTCCAGTCCGCTGATGCAGCGCAGAACAGTACTTTTCCCGGATCCGGAAGGGCCGATCATGCACAGGATCTCGCCCTGGTCTACATGCAAAGAGATATCCTTTGCCGCGTGTACAGTATCAAATGATTTGTTTACGTTTTTGAGATCAATCACTTTCGGCCAGTCTCCTTTCCAGCTTGCGCGCAAAGAACGAAATCGTAATGGTCATCACAAGATAGATACAGGATGCAACCGTAAGGGGCGGAAGATAGGCGTAGTATTTCGCGCCGATCGTCGTAGCGGATTTCATCAGCTCGACCACACCGATGGAGGAGAGCAGCGAGGTGTCCTTGATCAGGGTAATAAATTCGCTGACCAGAGGCGGAACGATCCGCTTGAAGGCTTGCGGGAGAATGATCTTCATCATCTTCTGCTTATAGGAAAATCCCAGCGTATCCGCAGCTTCCCATTGGCCCTTGTCGACGCCCATGATGCCGGAACGAATCAGCTCGGTGGTATATGCACCACTATTAAGCCCGATGGCGATCGCGCCGGTAATGATCGGATTAAACCGAACAGGGCCCGCAAAAAGGCTTACCACCGCAGGCAGCGCGAGAAATGCAAAGGTGATCTGCATCATCATAGGGGTTCCGCGGAAGACCTCGACATATACTGTTGCTATGGTATTCAAAACTTTATTTTTGGAAATCTTGCCCGCTGCGCCGAGCGTTCCCAAAATCACACCGCCGATCAGCGCGAAGACGGCAATCAGGACCGACAGCCCTGCGCTGCGCAGCATAAATAAGAAGTTGTCGAGCGTTATAATACTAAAATCCATATCTATTCATCCTGTTCATGCACAAGAGGGGCTTCTGCCTGCGCAGAAGCTCCCTCTTTTGGCTTATTCTCGATCGGCCTTACAGTCCCCAGACCTCTTTATACTCATCGGAGGTACCGGAAGACACAAACTCCTCAATCGCAACATTCAGCGCTTCCAGCAGCTTGGTGTTGCCCTCTCTTACGGTGATGCACAGATTGTCCTCAACCAGCGGCTCCTCGAGAACAACGAACTCCTCGTTGTTCTCCGCATAGCCCTCGCCGACCTTTGCGTCACAGACGATGGCGTCAATCTGATTGACCCGGAGCATCTCAAACTGCTGCAGATAATCGCCAGGGGTTACCACGTTGGCGCCCTCGATCTCCAGGGCCTTCTCATACCCCACAGTTCCGGTGCCGGCCGCAATGGTCTTGCCGCTCAGATCCTCAATGGAGGCGATGCCGGAATCCTTTCTGACACAGACCACCTGAGAGGACTCATAATAGGAATCCGTAAACAAGCACTGGCGCTCGGGATCATAGGAGAAGGCCGCGATGCCAACATCGACCTGACCCGTCTGCAACGCGGAGATAATGGTGGAGAACTCCATCTGGACGAACTCGACCTGATAGGTTTCGCCATCTGCCGTGGTGAGATGATCTGCCAGATATTTGGCCATATCGACGTCATAGCCGATCAGGTTTCCCTCGTTGTCGAGCGACTCAAAGGGCGGATAATCGGCAGAAATACCGACCACCAGCGTACCCGCGGTCATTACCTCATCATCCAGCGTGGTCTCCTCAGCCGGCTTGCTGGAATCGCCGCCGCAAGCAGTAAGCGCAAGGGTGAGCGCCAACGCGAGGCAAAGGGAAATTGCCTTTACAAATTTTTTCATCTTGAATCTCTCTCCTCTTTTTCTTAGTTTGTAACAATACAAAAATCATCAAAGGTGTATTTTTTCCGTCCCGCTTCATCTGTATCGTAGGGTACATTTCCCGCCGCAATATCATCAAAGGCGTTTGCCACCTCGGTCAAAACACGGCCAGGTCGGCGCGGCTCATTGTGGGAAGCGTAAACGGTGTAGGACGAAAATCGATCCGCAATCTCGTGCATCGTGGCTTGGTAGATCTCAAAAACGGATGTTAGCCCATCCGGTGAGTCGAGATGTGCATATAAGGTCGCAGGATAATAGGTATCTCCTGTAAAAATGCGCTTGTTCTTCTCATCAAACAGCATGATACTGTCCGGAGAATGTCCCGGCGTCGCAATAACCTGTAGGGTCTTATCCCCGAGGTCGAATACATGCCCGCTTTCGATCGGCTCAAAATTGCACGGCTCAATGTGGTACAGTTCAGGAATGAATCCATCCGGATACGGGAGTACGGTGGAATCCCCCGCAATATTCTGCTCCACCATCTCATGGGGAAGCCCATTCTTCATCCGGCCGATCGCCGACTCTTGGTTGAGAATATGAACCAGAGGGAATTGATGGTTTCCGCCGATATGATCAAAGTGACTGTGTGTGTTCACGACAATCAGCTCGCCGCTGTAAAGGGAGTCAACCACCTTCTTGATATCTCCGATTCCCATACCAGTATCCAGCAGGAGTGCGCGATCGCTGCCGATCATCAGATAGGAGATAACCTCTTGAAAATTTTTCGGCTCATAGATTGCATAAAGATCCGTCTCCAGTTTATATACCGAGAACCAGGGATCCGCCGATTCGACCTGTTCCAGCTCTTTGTATTGCGGTCTGGGCAACGCTTGATACCAGGCGTCAGGTTGTACAGCGTCTTTAATTTTATGCGACATGTACCGACCCTTCCTTTCCTCTGCGATGTGTATATTATACATTCATGAGTGAATAAATACAAGTGGAAAATGATATTTTTTTGAATAAACCTTTGATAAATTAAAAAAATATCAACTTCAACAAAAAGGTAGTGTTTATTCATTCATTGTTCAGCAGACAGACAAAAAAGCATCGACAGCAAGCCCTGGCGATGCGATACAGGAAAAATATTGCGTTATGGTTCTATGTGAAGAGCGCTCTTTGGGCTTTTATTTTCTTCTTGAAGATGGTAAAACAAGAGAGGAACAGCCGCTTTGGTCTTTGAAGTCGATCCCGGCGGTTTTTCGTTTAATTTTGGGGGGCTGATTACGGCTTCCCGACCAGTCCTTTCAATTTTTATAAAATACTAAAAGCTGTCCTCTTAACCTACCGGAAGGATGCGTTCCTATGTATAGAATTCTAATTGTTGAAGATGATCCTGGAATTGCCTCGGCAATGGAACAACAGGCGACGCTTTGGGATTTCGATGTCCGGTGTGTTGCCGATTTTCGAAATGTCATGGCTGATTTCGCAGAATATAACCCCCATCTGGTGCTGCTGGATATCGGATTACCCTTTTTTAACGGATACCATTGGTGTAGTGAAATCCGAAAGGTCTCCAAGGTTCCCATTCTATTTATCTCTTCTGCATCAGACAATATGAACATCGTTATGGCTGTCAATATGGGGGCGGATGATTTTATCGCCAAGCCCTTTGACCAAAGCGTATTGATCGCAAAAATTCAGGCCATCCTCCGGCGCACCTATGATTTTGCATCCTCCGTTCCGGTTTTCGAACACCGGGGCGCGCTGCTCAGCACCGGGGACAATACGCTGACCTTTCAGGGAAAAAACATCCCCCTCACCAAAAATGAATACCGCATTTTACTTGCGCTGCTGGAGAATAAGGGCAAGGTCGTCAGCCGAGAACGGCTGATGGAACGGCTGTGGAAAACCGACAGCTTTATCGATGAAAACACCCTCACGGTAAATGTCAACCGTCTGCGAAAAAAGCTGGACGCCGCAGGGCTGCAAGATTTTATTACCACAAAGTTTGGGGTGGGATACCTGATTGGATAATCGCATAGAGGAGAAGATGCAATGGATCTCTTAAAAATCTACTTAAAGCAACGAAAACACGGATTTCTCCTGTTTTTCCTCTGTTCTTTGATCTTTTTGCTCGCATTCTATCTATATGCGCTGCCTTTGGGCGCGGCACTATACCCCATTGCGGTTTGTCTGATCCTCTCCCTGTTCCTCTTTTGGTGGGATTTTGGAACGGTCCGAAAAAAACACCGAAAGCTGATGGAGCTGTGTCAATTACCAGCTGAACTGATCAAGGAATTGCCTGAGGTGGATTCTCCGGATGATGCGGATTATCAAGCGGTCATTGACACCCTGCGCCGGGAATATAGCCGTCTTCAGACAGATTTTTCGGTTAAATACCGGGACATGGTAGATTATTACACCATCTGGGCACACCAGATCAAAACGCCGATTGCCGCAATGCGGCTCACCCTGCAAAGTGAGGACTCTCCTCTTTCCCGGCAGCTGTCGGAGGACCTGCAGCGGATCGAGCAGTATGTGGAGATGGTGCTCGCCTTCCTTCGTCTGGACTCCTCGTCGAGGGATTATGTGTTCCGAGAACAGGAGCTGGATCCGATTATCCGTGATGCAATTAAAAAATTGGCCGGCTCGTTTATCCGCAAAAAGATCCCTCTCTTCTATGAACCGATCACCGAGAAGGTTTTGACGGATGAAAAATGGCTTTCCTTTGTGATTGAACAGCTGCTGTCCAACGCCGTCAAGTACACCAATCGCGGGAGCGTTACCATTGCAATGGAAAAGCCAAAAACGCTTTGTATTCGGGACACCGGTATCGGCATCGCACCGGAAGATCTGCCGCGGGTCTTTGAAAAAAGCTACACGGGATACAACGGAAGAATCGATAAAAAGGCTAGTGGGATCGGGCTTTACCTTTGCAAAAGAATCTGTGACAATTTGGGTCATCGTATCACGATTCAGTCCTCGCTGGACAGCGGAACGGCCGTTCGCATTGATCTGGAACAGGCCGACCTTCAGGTAGAATAATTTCTTACAAAAGTGTAAGAACCTCAGGGGGAAATGTAAGCCGGTTCGATGGCGATTCATTTCCCCTTTTTGTTACAATGGGCCTGCAAAAAAAGAAGGAGGAAAATTTGATGCGTATTTTACAAGTCAACGCCGTAAAAAAAATATACACCAGCCGCTTTGGTGGGAATCAGGTGCAGGCTCTTTCCAACGTCACCTTTCAGGTAGAGGAAGGCGAATACGTTGCGATTATGGGAGAATCCGGTTCGGGAAAAACCACGCTTTTGAATATCATCGCTGCGCTGGACCAGCCCACTTCCGGCTTTGTCTTTCTGGACGGAAAGGACCTGTCTAAAATCAAGGAATCCGATATGGCGGCTTTCCGGCGCGATCATCTGGGATTTGTCTTTCAAGACTTCAATTTGCTGGATACCTTCTCGCTGGAGGACAATATCTATCTGCCGTTGGTGCTTTCGGGGAAAAGCCCCGCTCAGATGCAGGAAAAACTGACCGCAGTCGCGCAACAGCTGGGGATTACCTCTCTTTTGAAAAAATATCCCTATGAGGTGTCCGGTGGTCAAAAGCAGCGCGCAGCAGTCGCAAGAGCGTTGATCACAAACCCAAGGCTGATCTTGGCAGATGAGCCCACCGGAGCCCTTGATTCAAAATCCACCGATGAGCTGCTGCGGCTTTTTGGCGCAATCAACCGCAAGGGGCAGACCATTTTAATGGTAACCCATTCGGTAAAAGCCGCAAGCCATGCGAGCCGGGTTCTGTTTATCAAGGACGGAGAGGTCTATCATCAGATTTACCGCGGCTCCAGCTCGGAAAATGAATTTTACCAAAAAATATCCGATACCTTGACCATTCTGGCGACAGGCGGTGATCTTCGATGAAAAAGGGTCTTTACCGCAGACTGGCGTGGACGGGAATCAAGAATAACCGAAAATTGTATCTTCCCTATCTTCTGACCTGTACCGGAACGGTCATGATGTGCTACATCATCTCTTTTCTGGGTACCTCTCCCACCTTTGCGGCCATCCGGGGCGGCGACACGGTTCAGCTGTTCCTCGGTCTTGGCTTTGCCGTAATGTCGGTGTTCTCTCTCATCTTTCTTTTCTACACCAATTCTTTTTTGATCCGGCGAAGAAAAAAGGAGTTTGGCCTTTACAACATTCTGGGGCTGGGAAAGCGGCATCTCGCAAAGGTCATGTGCTGGGAAACGCTGATTATTGCTGGGATTACTATTTTGAGCGGGTTGTTTTTCGGCATCCTGCTGTCTAAGTTTTCCGAGCTTTTCATGCTGAAAATTCTCGGCGGAACCGCGCGCTACACCTTTACCGTCGAGCTCTCCTCGATAAAAAATACCGTGCTTTTGTTCCTCGGCATCTTCTTTCTGATCTTTCTGAACACCCTGCGTCAAATCCATCTGACCAATCCCATCCAGCTTCTGCACAGCGAACAATCCGGTGAAAAACCGCCAAAGGCCAACTGGATTCTGGCCGTTTTAGGTATGGTTTTATTGGGCAGCGCCTACTATCTTGCCGTAAGCATTCAGGATCCCATCACAGCAATTCTGCTGTTTTTCGTCGCTGTCGTGATGGTAATCCTCGCAACCTATCTTTTGTTTATCGCCGGCTCTGTCACCCTGTGCCGCATCCTGCAGAAGAACAAGCGCTATTACTACAAAACCAATCATTTCGTGTCCGTCTCCTCGATGGTCTACCGCATGAAGCGCAACGGCGCGGGGCTCGCCTCCATCTGCATTCTCTGCACGATGGTTTTGGTGATGGCATCCTCTACCACCTGTCTCTATGTGGGAGCGGAGGACAGCCTGCGGAACCGGTATCCGCGCAATCTCAACCTGGATGTCCTGATGAATGAAACGGTATTTTTCGATGCGTCCAAAACGGAGCAGGCCAAGGATCTCATCCAAACCGTTTTGGAGGAGAACAAGGTAAAACCGGAAGGCATTTTGGAGTACCGAACAGCCGGCTTTGGCGGTCTCATCCGGGGAAATCAGATCATTTGGAACTCGGAAAGCATGAATTCCACCACTAACATCTCAAATATCTGGCAGTTTTTTATAGTGCCTGTTTCTGATTACAACCGTTTGATGGGAAAAGAGGAATCCCTTTCTCCAGGTGAGGCGATCGTCTATACCACCAAGGAGATGACTTATGAGGAAGATACCATTCAGATCGGTGATTCCTACACCCTGAAAATTGTTGGCCACGCAGAGGAATTTGTGGACAACAGCATCGACGCTATGCAGATTTTCCCTACGATGTACCTATTTGTTTCGGATGTCGGCGAGGCGATCGAACCGCTAAAGAATCTGACCTGGGGGACCAACAATTCGCCGCTTGTCTCCCTTCACTGGTATTACGGATTTGACCTTTCCTGTGAAGATGAGATGCAAGTCCAAATTCAAGACCAGCTTTCCGACCGAATGAGTAAGCTGCAAAACGACATGAGCGAAAGCTCCTCTTTTCACTTCACAATCGAAGGGGTCGCAAAGGATCGGGCCGACTTTTACGGCATCTATGCCGGTTTGTTCTTCCTTGGGATCTTTCTTGGAATCGTCTTTATTTTTGCCGCTGTTTTGATCATCTATTACAAACAGGTATCGGAAGGTTATGAGGACCAGTCCAGATTCGATATTATGCAGAGGGTGGGCATGACGAAAAAGGAGATCAGAAAAAGCATCAACTCTCAGATTCTCACCGTATTTTTTCTGCCATTGATAACTGCCGGCATCCACCTTGGTTTTGCCTTTCCGCTGATCAAAAAACTGCTGCTCATCTTCGGGCTAACCAATACCTCCCTCCTGATTTTCACCACCGTTGCCTGTTATCTGGTCTTCGCGCTTTTCTATCTCTTTGTCTACCACTTCACCTCCAGCTCCTACTTTTCCATCGTAAGCGGGATGCACAGCGAGGTCCGGCAATGATCTGCAAATCAAGGCAGACAAGCAATCCCCAAGTCATTTTAATCGAGGCTAAAGGGTCGGAACATGCGCCATCACCTCTTATAAAAATCAAAAAGATATTTTTGAGAGCGTGGAGATATCTGTTGCTGGGACTGACTGTGGCGAGTATCGGCGTTCTCTTGATTCCAACTGTTATCCTCGTTGCGATAATTGCGGGGCTCTGGGCTTTGCTGAACCGTATTCTATCCAGCTTAGACGAAAAACAAAAAGATTTTGATTTTTCACAGGAAATCCGGCACAGAAAAGGAGGTGCAGATCAAGGTTTATGAAAATTATTTTCAAATTACTCTCATCCGTTCTCTCCCTTCTTCTCATTGCCACTCTGGCGACAGGCAGCTTTTTTGCCATAAAGGGGCACCGGATGTACACCGACGCCATTGCATCGTGTCCACCGGAAACGATGATCGAAAAAATTCGCAATCAGGAGAATTTCATCCCCTATGAATCATTACCTGCATTGTATGTAGACGCCGTTGTAGCCGTAGAAGACAAGCGTTTTTGGGAGCACCACGGCATCGACTGCCTTGCCACGGCACGGGCGCTGTGGAACGATCTTCGCGCTCGCTCCTTTATTCAAGGCGGCAGCACCATCACCCAACAACTAGCCAAAAATCTGTACTTCACACAGGAAAAAAATTGGAGAGAAAAGTTGCCGAGCTCTTTGTCGCCTTGCGGATAGAGGATCATTACACCAAAGAGGAAATTTTTGAACTGTACGCAAACACCATCTATTTTGGCAGCGGCTATTACGGCATCTACGATGCAGCAATGGGGTATTATGGGAAACCGCCCTCGGAGTTGTCTGATGCACAGGTGATCATGCTGGCCGGACTTCCAAACGCGCCCTCCGCATACTCGCTTGACCAAAATCCCCAGCTGGCCAAACAGCGGATGAAACAGGTTCTTGACCGAATGGTCTCCTGCTCCATCTTATCCCAGGAAGAAGCAGACCTTCTATTTGAAAAAAATGAGTAGCAAAATGCCGGAAATTTCCGGCATTTTGTTTTTTATAAGCCGCTCTCAGGCATACAATAAAAAACTCGTTGCAAACGATTCTCTCGTTTGCAACGAGCTGGAACATCACAACAGTATTATAGGTGCCGCAGTTCCCAAGTTCGCACCCAAATCCAAATCGAAGCCCGGCGCAGCGGGTTCGATTTGGAAAGGAGGAGCAAGGGAGCGGACGGATGATGTCTTTTTTGCCATGGGTATAAAAAGACGTCGGAGCAAAGCGGACTTTGCTCCGACATGGTGCCGCTAACCGGGGTCGAACCGGTACGGAATTTCTTCCGAGGGATTTTAAGTCCCTTGTGTCTGCCAATTCCACCATAGCGGCCGATACTGTTTTTTGTAACTTTATTAGTTTACCCTATCGGCGCAAAAAAGTCAAACATCAAACACTTTTAGCCCTGCTGCTGCATATCGTGAGCATGACAAGACTCTCTTGTCAAATCCATCTCTTCAGGAGGAAGCTATGTACAACAATTCAAACTGTAATTGTCAGGTCTGCGGTTGTGTTGTCACCATTGTCGGGATCCTCGCCGCGGCCGCCGGCGGGCTGCTGTACGCCTTTGTCTCCCTGCCCGAACTGGTTTACGCCGTTCTCGCAATGTTGGTGATCTCCGCCCTCACCCTCTTTTTCATCGGGCTGATCGCGAGCTTTCTGTGCTGCTGCGGCCGCTCCTGCTGCATGACATCCTGCGCGAAGGCGATTCCGATTACCGCGTCGGGCGCAACCGCGCTTTTTGCCTTCCTGCTCAGCAGGGATCTTACCGGTACCGGTGGTTCGGTCAACGTACTCGACGCAATTCTCTTCGCGCTGGCTTTTGGCATGTTCATCGCAATGATCCTCGCCCTTGCATGGTGGATGGTCACGATCATCTCGCGGATGACCCGCCACGGCGCACAGAGCTGCTGTCACCGCGAAGGTACCTGTTCCAACGGCTGATGAATCTGCCAATCTGTTTCACCGCGTCTGTTTCACGGCGGCCGGATCAGCTCCGGCCGCTGTTTTTGTATTTTTGCCCACTCTTTGCTTTTTTCCCTGCCTGTGATATACTGGGACATAAATCCATCTAGGGAGGAATCGTGATGCTGGAACATCGGGTCAACACCAATGCCCCCTGTCACTTGGCTGATTATCTTCCCACCGTTTTTCCCCGGTTGACCCGCGGTATGGTGTATCGGTTTGGCAAGGAGAAAAAAATCCGCTGTAATGGAACCCATATTACCGGCGCAGACCGGATAAAAACAGGCGACCTTCTTGCGCTTTACCTGCCGCCCGAACTGCTCGAACAGCCCACCGGCCCGGTCTATTTGTTGGCGCGGGATGAACTGCAGCCGGTGTACGAGGACGACGCGCTGCTGATCGCGGACAAGCCCGCCGGGCTGCTGGTCGAGGATGAGACCGGTAAAACGCCGGATACCCTGATCAACCGTGTGCTGCGGTATCTCGATGCGCGAGGTGAGCTCGGCGACCAAAGCCGCTTTCTTCCCTGCTTGTGTCACCGGCTCGATGCCGGTACCAGCGGCCTGGTGCTGATCGCCAAGACCGCCCGTTCTCGTGATCTGCTGATGGAAGCAATTCGGCTGCGGCAGATCCAAAAAACCTACCTCTGTGTCACCTTCGGCCATCCGCAGCCCGCTGCCGGCACCCTGCGGGGATATCTGGTCAAAGACGCGCACCGTGGTCTTGTGCGGGTCATTAACCGCCCACAATTCGGTGCACGGCAGATTATCACCGGCTACCGAACCCTCGCAAACAGCGGACGGCTGTCGCTGCTTGAGGTTGATCTGATCACCGGCCGCACCCACCAGATTCGGGCTCATCTGGCCAGCATCGGCTGCCCGCTGGTCGGTGATTCCAAATACGGCAACCAGTCAATCAACCGGTCGCTGCGAGCAAAATATCAGCTGCTTTGCGCTTGGAAACTGTCCTTTCCCCAGTTTGACGAACCCTTCCTGCGACAGATTTCCGGCCGTCAGTTCACCGCAAAAGATCCCTGGTTTTACAGGCAAATCCTCGAAAAAACGCTGCGCTGAAAGGAGTTTTTTTATGAACTGCTCCACCCTGCCCGATGGCTATCGGCAGATCGGCGGCATTGATCTGCTGCGCGACCGCCGTGCGGCCCTAATTGTCAATATCGGCGCACTCGTCATCGCCCTGCTTCTTGTCCCGTTGGGGCTGTTCTGGCGGCCATTCTTTTTCCCGGCGGATTCGCTCTTTTCGCTGCTGCTCTGGTTGGTGCTTCTCTTTGGTGCCATGTTGATTTACATGGTTCTACATGAACTGGTACACGGCGTACTGATGCGTCATTATAGTGGAATCAAGCCGCACTATGGCTTCAATGGGTTTTATGCCTATGCGGGGAGCGCCGCTTACTTTGACCGCAAAACCTATCTCATCATCGCGCTGGCTCCGGTTGTGCTGCTCGGTACTCTATTGCTTGTGCTGTGTATTGCAGCGCCCCCCGCCCTTTTCTGGAGCTGTTATTTCATTGAGATCGTGAACCTCTCCGGTGCGGCCGGCGATCTCTATGTCAGCTGGCTGCTGCGAAAATTACCTGCCGATCTGCTGGTACAGGACAGCGGTGTCGCAATGAAGTTTTTCTCTGCTTCAAAATAAAAAACTTTCAAGGTACGGCATATAAACAAGGGATGCCGTACTTTTTTATTGGGGATCTTCAAAAGCCCGCGCCGGAAATCGGGACGACCGGCACCAGCCTTCTGCCTCCCGCACGAATTGACAACACAGCATTTGAAATCAGCACAAAATTTGAACCGTGTCGTTCTCCTTTGCCCTAAAATCCTCTATAATCCTTTTAGCAGCTGCAAAAAACGGATTTTGAGAGGAGATTGTTCCCGTGAATACGGATAAAATTTTTGCTGAGTCCATTGCCAACGAATACGCCCCCAAAGACACTTCCCGAATTGTCGCCCTGAAAAAGCTTGATCGAAAAGCGAAAAGCCCTGCAAACATCTTTGCGTACAGCTTCGGTATCCTGATGATTCTGCTGCTCGGCCTTGGAATGTGCCTTTCAATGCAGGT
>CALXBG010000116.1 GCA_944386485.1 uncultured Pygmaiobacter sp.
AACGTCTCTCTCTTAATTGCTACTCTTTCTTGCCCTTATACCCTTTTCCCTCTTAGATTCCCTTGTTGGTTTCGCCCGTCCGGATTATCCCGTGGACAACGAGGGCTTCTTTCGTGGACAATTTGGGATGTTTGTGGACAATTCACAATCTTATTTCACCATGCTGGCAATCTCTTCGGCGAAATTGTCCTGCTTCTTCTCCAGGCCCTCGCCCTTCTCGTAACGGACAAACTTCACAACCTCCAGCTTACCGCCCATATCCTTGGCGCAGTTGGACAGGTAGGTGCCAACCGAGATCTTGTCATCCTTGACGAACGGCTGATCAAGCAGGCAGTTCTCCTTATAGAACTTGCCAATACGGCCCTCGACCATCTTGACCTTGACCTGCTCGGGCTTGCCGGCGAGCTTCGGATCATTGCTGATCTGCGCCAGCAGGATCTTCTTCTCGTTCTCAATCACCTCGGCAGGAACATCAGACTCGCTGACATAGCCGGGGTTAACCGCGGCGATCTGCATTGCGACATCCTTGCCGCAGGTCTCAAACTCGGGCTTGCCGGCCAGATCGGTGTCGAACGCAACCAGAACAGCATGGGTGCCGCCACCGTGAATATAGGCAACACAATCGCCCTCATAACGGGTGAAGCGACGGATCTTCATGTTCTCGCCAATGACGAGGATCCGCTCCTGCAGCGCGCTCTCAACAGTACCGCCCTCCATGCTGCACTTGAGCAGCGCGTCGACGTCGGCGGGGTTCTCGTCGATGATGGCACGGGCAGCGCCGTAAACCAGGGACTTAAACTTGTCATTCTTGGCAACAAAGTCGGTCTCGGCATTGACCTCGATGATCACGCCAACCTTCTTCTCCTTGTCGACCTCGGCATAAACCATACCCTCGGCGGCAATACGGCCAGCCTTCTTGGTCTGAGCAGCCAGACCCTTCTCACGCAGCAGCTCGATCGCCTTGTCGAAATCGCCGTTGGCATCGGTCAGCGCCTTTTTGCAGTCCATCATGCCGCAGCCGGTCTGCTCGCGGAGTGCTTTAACGTCCTGTGCGGTGAAAGCCATCTTTATTTCCCTCCTGTGATAATCAACAAATTATTTTGTTTATACGCGTTCTTAGGTCTTACGCGTTCTCCTCGGCAGCCTGCTCAGCGGGAGCGGCCTCGGCGGGAGCCTCGGAAACGCCCTGACGGCCCTCAAGAACAGCGTCAGCCATCGCGCCGGAGATCAGGCGAACCGCGCGGATCGCGTCGTCGTTGCCGGGAATGACATGATCGATCTCATCGGGATCGCAGTTGGTGTCAACGATGGCGATGATGGGGATGTTCAGCTTGCGGGCCTCGGAAACAGCGATCCGCTCCTTGTGGGGATCGACGATGAACATCGCCTTGGGCAGCTTGTTCATGTCCTTAACACCGCCCAGGAACTTCTCGAGCTTCTCGATCTCGAGCTCGTGCTTGACGACCTCTTTCTTGGGCAGCAGGTCGAAGGTGCCGTCCTCCCGCATCTTCTTGAGCTGCTCCAGACGATCGATCCGCTTACGGATGGTGCGGAAGTTGGTCAGGGTGCCGCCCAGCCAGCGAGCATTGACATAGTACATGCCGCAACGCTCGGCCTCCTCACGGATCGAGTCCTGCGCCTGCTTCTTGGTGCCGACGAACAGCAGGGTGCCGCCCTCGGCCGCCAGATCGCGGACAAAGTTGTAAGCCTCGTCGAGCATCTTGACCGTCTTCTGCAGGTCAATGATATAAATGCCGTTGCGCTCGGTGAAGATGTACTTCTTCATCTTGGGGTTCCACCGACGGGTCTGGTGACCAAAGTGCACACCGGCCTCAAGAAGCTGTTTCATAGATACGACTGCCATAGTTTTTTTCCTCCTAAAAATAATGTTATACCTCCGCATTGCCTGCATGATCACCACCCAAAACGGAGATTTTGGGCACGGGTAATCAAAGCAATGCGTGCGTATTGCCGAATTAGCATACCACATTTCGTCTTCTATTACAAGTTTTTTCTCAAAAATTCAGTAACTTTTTTATTTTCCGTTCGCTTTGCTCTCCCTGTGAAGGTTCGGTATTTACCAGAACCACATCGCTGCCGATGGTGACAATTTCCTGCCAGGGGATCAACAAGTCCTCTTCCCTGCCAAGCAACCCGAATAATTTAAGTCTCCCATAAATAACCAGCGCCTGAACCCGCGCTGTTTCTTCATCAATCTGCAGATCGTCCACCTTTCCAAGATTGGTTCCGCTATTGACGTTCACCACGTCTCTTTCACAAAGTTCGTACAATGTGACCATGTCGACCCCTCCTGCCGGTTTTCTGTTACATCTTACGGTTTCGAGCTTCCGGTGAGAACTGCGGCGTCATGCGGATTTTACAAAACGAGAAACCATGCTATAATAAGGGCAACCGGATTCGTCCCCTGGCGCGCCGGTACCTGACTTCTGAAAGCAGGAGGAACCCTTGTGATCAAGAATCTGATTTTTGAAATTGCCGGTGTTGTAGTCAATTATGATCCACAGCAGTATCTTTACCGAAAATTTAACGACCCCGAATTAGAGCAGTTGCTTTATAGCGCCATCTTTGGGAGCAAAGAGTGGGAATTGCTTTATACCGGTCAAATCACCCGCGCCCTCGCCGAACGGCGGATGCTGGAAGCCGCTGGTGACTGCCGCTATGAGGCCCAAATGGTGCTTGACGACTGGCGGGAGCTGATGACTACCCGGCTGGATACCGTCGAGTTGATTACCGCGCTGCGGGCGGCCGGTTACCACATCTACTACCTGACCAACTTGTCGGAGGACGTTTTTGATCTGTTTGTCCATCGGCGTCGGTTTATGCAGCTGTTCGAGGGCGGCATTGCAAGTTTTGCCGTCAAAACAAAGAAGCCGGACGCTGCAATCTTTGACCTTTTATTGAAACAATATAACCTGATTCCCGAAGAGAGTGCTTTTATCGATGTTGATCGGGATAGCATTGCAACAGCGCAGGCGCTGGGACTGACCGCAATCCCCTTCAAAGGCGCGATGGATCTGCAAAAGATGCTGGCTTTCCTCGGTCTTACCGTTCCTGCTAAGCTGCGACACGCGCCCCGGGTGAAAACCTCGTTTTTCCGTCGCCGCAGGCGCAAAAAACTCGTCTCCAAGATGAGTGACCTGGCGGAAAAGCCGATTCGAGAGGATCCCCTTTCGCCCGTTGTTTCCTACGATCAGGAAACCGAGGAGGAAGAGGACAACAGCGAAATCTAAAATACCGGAGAGATCGTCGGCGATGTGTGCCGGGTCTCTCCGGTATTTTTATATCTGTCGTTTGATCCGCTCAAGCGCATTTTTTTCCAGTCGGCTAACCTGTGCTTGAGAGATTCCGATCTCACTCGCAACCTCCACCTGCGTCTTTCCCTGTAAAAAACGCAGCGCCATAATTTTTTTCTCCCGCTCGGTGAGTTGCTGCATTGTCTGCCGAAAGACGATCGAACTGACCCAGCTGTCCTCTCCCCCCTCATCCCCAATCTGATCCATCACAAAAATCGGATCTCCGCCATCATTGTAGACTGGCTCGTAGAGGGAAATTGGGTCAACCACCGACTCCAGCGCAACTGTGATGGCAGCAATCGGCTGGTCCATCTCAGCGGCGATCTCTTCCATTGTCGGCTCCCGTCCCAGTTTTTTCTGTAATTCCTCCCGCATCTGCATCGCTTTATATGCCAGATCCCGGACCGAGCGGCTGACACGGACCGTATTATTATCCCGCAAAAAACGGCGAATTTCCCCCACGATCATAGGTACGCCATAGGTCGAAAAGCGCACCCCCAATTCCGTATTAAACCCGTCTACCGCTTTAATCAGACCAATGCATCCCACCTGAAACAGATCGTCCATGCTTTCCTTGCGGCCTGCAAACCTCTGTACCACGCTCAATACCAGCCGCAGATTACCTGCAATCATCTTCTGACGGGCCTCCTGATCGCCCTGCTGTGCGCGCCTGATCAGCTCCAGTTTTTCCTGTTCTTTCAATACCGGCAGCTTCGCGGTGTTAACCCCGCAGATTTCAACTTTGTTGTAATGCAAAAGCCTCCGCGCCCCATTTCATCATCATTTCGATGATTAGTATGGGTGCGGGGTGAGTGTTTAATCGATTTTATCTGCTGGAAAAAGATGCTTTTTGTATGTAATGCTTTTAGCTTTACAATTAAATTGTGTGTTCCAATTCCTGTCGCAGCCGTTTGATAATCCTTTTTTCCAGCCGAGAAATATAACTCTGAGAGATGCCGATGATATCTGCAACCTCCTTTTGTGTTCGCTCGTTTCCGTCAAGCAGTCCAAACCGCATCTGCATGATCAGCTTTTCACGATCCGAGAGCTTATTTACAGCACGGTAAAGCATATTCTTTTCATCGTCCTGTTCAATACCTGCACCAACACTATCCGGCTCGGTGCCAAGCACGTCACCTAGCAGCAGTTCGTTACCCTCTCCATCGGTATTGAGCGGTTCGTCGATGCTCGCCTCAATCCGCCGGTTGCTCGCCTTTCTCAAATACATTAGAATCTCATTTTCGATACAGCGGGAAGCATAGGTTGCCAGTTTGATCTTTTTTTCGGGAGCAAAGGTATTAACCGACTTAATCAAACCGATCGTCCCGATCGAGATAATGTCCTCTAGTGCAATACCGGTATTCTCGAACTTCTTTGCAATATAGACTACAAGCCGGAGATTATGGGTAATCAGAGTCTCTCTTGCCGCCGGATCGCCCGCCGCCAGCGCTGCAAACACCTGCTGTTCCTCTTCCGGCGTGAGGGGTGCCGGGAGAACTTCGGGACCGTTTATGTAATACAGATAGTCCGGCACACGCAGAAAAAGCAGTAACTTTTCCCAAAACAGATGCAGCGGGTGGATCAACAGACGATTCACGGTTAAATTCCTCCTCACAAGATGGATTCCAGCAATTCGGTTCCGGTCAGACCGCTGCTCTTTCCGTCGGCGATAGGGTATCGGGTAAATGCCGCGGTCACCCGGTCAATCCGAACGCATTGTTTTTGGTATCGGATGCTGCCCCCTTCACATCGCAGCGCGGGCAAAAGTGATTCTCCTGCCGCGGTTCGGCAAGGCAACACCAGAATCGGAGGTCCTCCCCCCGGTCGCAACGGCTGCCCATCAAAATATTGTTCCAGCACGCTTTGCAACCGTGGCCCGAGCTGGTTTTTGATCTGTGGATAGCTCAGCAGAATACAGGGCCTGCCGGTCAAAATGTCCCGCAGAGAAAAACCTGTATCCAGCAAGACCGGAGCCCTGACCCGCATGCCGTCGATTTCAAGTTCGATGATCGCGGGCTCTTGCACAGTAGGGCGGCCAAAAATAAGGGCGAATAGTTGGATTGCCAGATAGACCGCCAGTACTGAGAGAACCAGAGTAACCGGCGAAATATTGAAATAGAGTGAGAGATTATTGATCAGAACCCCCGCAGGTGAGAGCACGATGCTCCAGAGCAGTACCGCCCCCGCGAGGAGTAGATTGAGCAAGAAATACCACAGCGCTGCCTTGAACATCTGCCGCGGCCGTCGCAGCCCAAAGGCGACTAGTGCCGGAAGAATACTGCCAGGCAACTTGATCAGAAGTTGTACCGGCAGCGGCTGGGTTGGCAGCAACAGCACAAGTGAAAGTCCGGCTGCAACAGCAGCCGCGGCAAGATACCTTCCCCGCCCGGCAATCGCGCCCGAGAGCTTACCCGCCCCGAGCAGCAGAAAGAAGTCGAGAATAAAGTTGACCGCCACCAGCATATCCAGATAGATGACTGTCCGCATCGGGTTCTCCCCCTTTTCATCTATCCAGTCTATCTCTTTATCCGCAAAAATGCTGTCGAACCAGCGTGCAAAACAAAAGAGACGGTCTTTGCAACCGTCTCTTTTGCCCCATTGCCTATTTCAGCTGAACGACCGTCACCCCGGCCTCTCCTTCACCGTAGTTGCCCAACCGATAACTTTTGACCGACTTGTTGGTCCGCAGCATCCCATGCAATGCCTTGCGAAGGATTCCTGCACCCTTTCCATGAATCAGATAAACCTGTGTGAGCCCGCTCATCACCGCGGCATCGAGGAACCGCTCGGCCTCCATCACCGCCTCTTCCGCAGTAAGCCCAATCAGGTTGATCTCCATTGCTGGGCTGCGGGTCACGCTATTGCTCCCCGCCCCGCTGCGATACTTGGGATTACTGCGCTTGGGCTGCTGCTGTGCCGCTTCGACCAGCGAGGAGAGCGGGACCTTGGTTTTAATTGAACCGCAGAGGACTTCTACCATCCCGTTTTTATCCGGCAAACTCTTGACGGTAGCGTTTCTGCCGAGATCCGCAATTACCACGACCTGTCCCACCTTGACGCTGGTGAGCGGGCGATAGTTTTTGACCTCCGGTTCGCTGCCAAGGCCCGCGGTGATACCGGACGCGTCCTTGCGTGCAATCTGCCGTGCCCGTTGCAGCTTCTGCTCTGCCGAGAGCCGCTCTTTCTTTTGCAGCTCCTTCATCTCGTCCATCAGGCCATAGGCTGCGTCCTGTACCTTCTGCTCGAGTTCCTTTGCCCGCTTGCGGGCTGCGTCAAGCTCCTGCCGCCCCTGCTGGATCAGCTCCTCCCGTTGCTGGCGCGCGGCCTCCAGCTGATTTTCCGCCAGATGCCGCAGCCGCTCGATCTCCGTCTGATCCTCCCGGATCTGCAACTTGAGATCCTCCAACTGGCCGAGTACCGTCTCAAACCGCTGATCCTCTGCTGAGAGATGTTGCTGCGCCCGGCTGATCACATCAGCCGGCAGGCCGAGCTTTTCACCAATCAAAAAAGCATTGGACCGCCCCGGTACCCCGACGCTGAGCCGGTAGGTCGGGCGAAGTGTTTCAAGGTCAAACTCGCAGCCGGCATTTTGCACCCCTTCGGTTTCCAGCGCGAAGACCTTGAGCTCGCCGTAATGAGTGGTTGCCATAATCCGGCTGCCACGCGCGCGCAGCGTCTCAATGATCGAGACCGCCAGAGACGCACCCTCGGCCGGGTCGGTTCCTGCGCCCAGCTCATCGAGCAGCACCAGCGTATCCGGTCCTGCCTCCCGCAGGATCTCGACGATATTTGTGATGTGTCCTGAAAAGGTGGACAGGCTCTGCTCTATGCTCTGCTCGTCCCCGATATCCACCAGAATCTCCCGGAACAAGCAGACCTCGCTGCGCTCTGATGCAGGAATCAGAAAACCGCAGGCCGCCATTGCAAGTAGCAGCCCCGCTGTTTTCAGGCTGACCGTTTTACCGCCGGTGTTGGGGCCGGTGATAATCATGGTATCATAGGCTTTGCCGATTGTGATATCCACCGGCACTGCCTTTTTCTTATCAAGCAGCGGATGACGGGCGTGGAGCAGCGAAAAACCATATCCCTCGACCACCTGCGGCATCGTGGCCGCCTGATCTGCCGCCAATCGTGCCTTGGCCAGCAGCTGATCAACCTGCAGCATCCCATTATAGCTGACCTCAAACAGAGGCTGCATTGCCGCCACCGCATCAGAAAAGACCGATAGAATCCGCTCAATCTCCTCCTGCTCCTGACTGTGCAGCTGGAGAATTTTTGCGTTGAGCTCCACTACTGCACTCGGCTCAACAAAGAGGGTGGCGCCGGAGGAAGAGACGTCGTGAATGACGCCCGGAATCTCGCCGCGATACTCCGCCTTAACGGGGACGACAAACCGGCCGCTGCGCAGACTGACGACCGACTCCTGCAGATATTTCTGGGTATTGGGAGATTTGATCATCCCCTCCAGTCGGTCCCGGATGCTGCTCTCGGCCGCGCGGATCTTACGGCGGATGTCATACAGCGCATCGCTGGCAGTATCCGCTATCTCGGTCTCAGAGAGAATACTGTCAAAAATACCGCGGGAAAGGCCCGGGTTCTCGGTAATCGAATAAAACAGGTCATCCAGCACCGGGCTGTTTTGTACCCCGGTATCCTCCTGTCCACGGTACCAACTGTTGAGGGATTCAAAGTTCCGCAGCGTGCGGCCCACTTCAAGCAGTTCCGCCATCGAGAGTACGCCGCCCTTTTGTGCGCGGTGAACCGTCTCCACTACCCCCTCAACCCGGGCAAGCCGGGGCGCACCGAGCCGGAGAAACCGGGTAGTCATCGCATCGGTCATCCGCAGCGCATGCCGCATCTGTTCGAGATCGGTACAGGCGACCGTCTGTCCCATCTGCTGTGCAGCCTGCGGGCAGACACAATACCGCTGTGCCTGTTCGAGAATCTTGTAAAATTCGAGATTTTTTAAGTACTTTTCCTTCATGCTATCTCCTTTATGGCAACACCGACTGTAAAAAGTCCAGGCTCTTGAATCGGTGATCCAGCTGCTGTACCACATATTGGGTGGAGAGCGCCGAAAGGTGTTTCAGCGAGGGTTCCGATAACGTAAAGCCGAACACCTTTTCATCTTCACTATACAGAATATGTCGCATCGCGGCGAGCTGCGAATCGGTCAGATTGGGGCGGTGTCCCGCGCGTGCCGCACAATCGGCACAGAGCAAGCCACCCTGCACGAGATCAAAGAAAAAGCCCTCTCCCTCATATCCGCCACAGCTCTGACAGGCAACCAGATCCGGCATATAACCGGCCTGCGAAAGTGCGCGCAATTCACAGACAACCTTGACCTGATATAAGTTTCGCTTACGGCAGATCAGCGCAAGGCTGTTGAGCAACAGCCTCAGCTGCTGCTGCGCGCTCTCCCCCTCGGGAGCTAGGGTTCCCATCAACTCAGCGAGATAGACCGCAAGGCTCATCCCCTCAACGCTGGCGCGCAGATCAAAAAAAACCTCGATCGGGGTCGCCTCATCCACAAGGTACATTGTCTTGCCCTCAAAAAGAATGAACTCTGAATAGCAAAACAGCCCGGTGGCCGCAAACAGCTTGCTCTTGAGCCTCTGTGACCCCTTTGCCGAGGCTGAGATCACCCCAAGCGCAGGGGTTAAAATGGTGAGAATCCGATCAGATTCCCCCGTCTTGACCTCCCGCAGGACGATTCCCTTGGTCTTGATCTGTCTGGTTGTCAAACCCGCCCCGCTCCTTTTTTCGCTGCACTTGCTGCGTTGAACCGCCGCGGCGTGCACAGTAGTTCAGATAATCCGTTACCGCGCCGCTTGCCGCGAAGCTTTTCCAGCCGTCGTCTTCCATCTTCTTTGCATCTCCTCCGCCTGACGGTCTCTGTTTTTACTGTAACCGGGAGAAGAAATGCCATACACGGAAAAGTGTGGCAGACGCAATGCGGCTGCCACAGCTCCGTGAAGTTATCCTATCATAACCCAAAGCGTCCGTCAATTAGCTCAATTATTCGAGCGGAACCCAAAATTGTTCAGGTAAAAATCATTGTCCCGCCAGTCGTCCTTGACCTTGATCCAGCATTGGAGATTGACCTTCTGGCCCAAAAACGCCTCGCAATCGAGCCGGGCAGCGGTAGCAATCTTCTTGAGCATTGCGCCGCCCTTACCGATGATCATCCCCTTGTGGCTCTTTTTCTCACAGAAGATGGTGACCTCAATGTCAATCAGGCCACCTTCCTCCCGCTCCTTGAACTTCTCGACCATCACCGCCGTGCCGTGCGGCAGCTCGTCCCGCAGATTGAGCAGCAGCTTTTCCCGCACCAGTTCGGCAACGATCGCTTTTTCCGGAAGATCGGTATAGGCATCTTCCGGGAAATAATGGGGGCCTTCGGCCGCGTACAGCTCGAAAAGGTCGAGCAGCGAACCGATTCCCTCCTCTTTTGCCGCACAGACCGGCAGGATCTCGTCAAAGACCCCGAGCTGGCGCAGGAACCCCTGCCGTACAGCGAGGTCCTGCGACTGCTTGAGACAGTCGGTCTTATTGATTGCCGCCACCGCCCGGACATGTCCGGTGCGGATCTGTGCCACCAATTCCTGTTCAGCCTCGGTCAGCTCGCCATAGGGTTCAAAGACCATCAAGGTCAAATCCCCGTCCCCGACCGATTCCGACACCGTCTTGACCATCCGCTGGCCCAGCTTGGTGCGGGGCTTGTGGATACCGGGCGTGTCCAAAAAAACGAACTGGGTCATCCCTCTGGTCAGGATGCCGGTGATCCGGGTACGGGTGGTCTGCGGCTTTGAAGTTACAATCGCCAGTTTTTCCCCCACCAGCGCGTTGAGCAGGCTGGATTTTCCTACATTAGGCCGTCCAACAATGGCGACAAATACCGATTTTGTCTTGTCGGAAGAGGTCAATCCTCTTTCCCTCCCTTTTGATAAAAAAACACAAAAAGATACCCTGCCGCAGCGACTGCGGCCAGTACCGGAATCCGGTACCATGCGGCGGTAAAATAGGTAAAGATCTCCTGCAGCGTCTGTAGATCCCAGAAAAGGACCACCCCACAGATTGCAGCGCCGATGCTGAAAGCCAGCACCGCACCCGCCGCCATGTCCTTCGCTGCACCCGCCGCCATGTAATGCTCCGGCGAAGGGCGGTCAACCGCCCGCTCGATCGCTGAGTTGACCAGTTCCAGCGCAATCATCCCCGCGATGAGGACGATCAGCAGCAGCCGTTCAGCGCGGGTAAACTGGTAAAAGCGGGAAAAATAGAGCACGAAACAACCTGTAACGAGGTGAAAGCGGAGGTTGCGCTCCTGCTGCACCGCGGCCGCAATTCCTGCGGCCGCATAGGTAAATCCGCGCAGAAAACCGCCCTTTTTCACGATTCTCTCTCCTTATTCCGGCGTGTAGGCGATGGTGCGGGGCAGTCCAAGCTGAACCATGACCTGCTCTTCTTTCTCCCGCATACGAACTTCAGCCAGACCGCCCTCGACATGATCGTAGCCCAACAGGTGCAGCATCGAATGGACCGTCAAAAACGCGACTTCTCGCTGCAGGGAATGACCGTAGATATTCGCCTGCTCATACGCTTTCTCCATTGAGATTACAATATCCCCGAGCATGGCCGCCCCGGTCTCCTCATTGATATCATACTTGCCGTCCGATCCCAGCGGGAAACTGAGCACATCGGTCTCAACCGGCTTATTGCGGTACTGGCCGTTGAGCTGGGCGATATGCGCGTTGTCCACAAAGGTCACGCTGATCTCCGCCGGCCCCTCAAATCCCTCCATCTCCAGCACCGCGTTACAACTGCGCCGGATGAGAATACGGATCCCGGTGGGGATCTTGACGGCATTTTGCTGGTTGGTGATATAAACTTTGTTGTGCATGAAGTATCTGCGCCCCTTTCTGGTTTTTATATTCTGATCTGCATTTTAACGGTGGGCCCGTCCCTTTGCGGCCTGCTTTTTTGCCGCCGCATCGTAAGCCCGCACAATTTCCTGCACCAGCCGATGGCGGACGACGTCCTTGTCCGAAAGGCGGATACAGGCAATTCCCTCGATATTTTTTAGAATCCCGATGGCATCGTTAAGACCGCTGCGCGCCTTGTCGGGCAGATCGATCTGGGTGACGTCACCGTTGACCACCACCTTGCTGTTCATCCCCATCCGGGTAAGGAACATCTTCATCTGCTCCGGCGTGGTGTTCTGGGCCTCATCCAGGATAATGAAAGAATCATCTAGTGTACGCCCGCGCATATAGGCCAGCGGCGCGACCTCGATAACCCCTTTTTCCTGCAGCTTCTGGTAGATTTCAGGCCCCAGCATCTCAAACAATCCGTCGTAGAGCGGCCGCAGGTAAGGATCTACTTTGTTCTGGAGATCACCGGGCAAAAAACCCAGCTTTTCCCCCGCTTCAACCGCCGGGCGGGTGAGAATGATCCGGGAGATTTCATGGGCCTTGAATGCCCGCACCGCCATTGCAACCGCGAGGTAGGTCTTACCGGTGCCCGCAGGCCCTACCCCAAAGGTGATGGTGTTGTTCCGAATCGCGTCGATATAGGCTTTCTGCCCCAGCGTCTTGGGCCGGACCGGGCGCCCCTTTGAGGTGAGCAGCAGGAAGTCGCCGGTCAGCTCCTTGACTCGCTCCTCATCGCCCGATGTCGCGAGGGAAATGCAGTAGTTCAGCGCCTGATCGTCGAGCGGTGTTCCCGAACGCAGCAACTGCAGCATTGCATCGACCGCGCGCGCTGTTTGGTCTACTCCCATCTCCTCGCCTGTCACCTTGATCTCGGTGCCGCGGCAGATCACGCAGACGCCAAACTCCCGCTCCAGTTTGCGGATGTTTGCATCCCCGCTTCCCAAAATCGCCAGCGTATCATCGATCGAATCCAGATTGAGCAGCCGCTCCGCCATTCAGGCTATCCCCCCGTATTGCAGAATACCGACAACTTTCCAACACAATAGGTGAAAATTGTTGTTCGTTTCATTATATCACAGATTAACGCGGGCTAACAGATCAATTCTCTTTGAATTTGTAATTTTTTGTAAACTTTTTATTGAATCTCAAAGGCAATATCCTCCAGCCGTTCCACCACCAGTCTGCCGACAAACGCGCCGTCTTGCAGCTGACCTGAAAAATTTCGCAGGACAATCTGATCCGTATCTCCCTCGGCTGCAAGCGCGCGATCCAAAGAAAAGCGCGCACGGCTTTCCGCCTCCTCGGCCGAGAGAGAAATTTCCATCTCCTGTGTGGGGAAAGCGGTGCTGATCTTCAACATCGCCGGCAATGCAAATCCAAAAATGCTGATTGGCTCACAAGCCGTCTGCACGATCTCTCCCTCCCGCCCATCTCCCCCAAACAGCGGGATCTCCCGGCCCGAGATCAACAGGCTGATTCTTTTCTTTGTCTCTCCGGTTGGCACCTGTGCGGTAAACTGAAGCGGCTGGGTGATCTCATAGGTGGTTTCTGTTCGGGCAATAATGGTTCCCTGCGCCGGGGTAATCAGCAGGCTTCCGGTCTTCTCATCGGCATAGGTTCCGGTGACAAGCAGTTCTCCTTCCTCCACCCTCTGGCCGACCGTCACCACCGCAAATCCGTGTTTGACCTCGATCTGTTCGATAATACCTGCTTTCTCCGCGATGATACTGCCCGCGGCGGGTCGCTGCGGGTCGGGCTGCTGGGTACGTGTGCTGACCTCGACGACCAGCCGCCCCCGCACGAAGTTGAGCGACACGTCGGCCAGATCCTGTGAATTCATCAAGATCACCTGCCGCGCGCGCCGCAGCGAATCCTCGGTCGGCCGGCTGCCTACGAGCACCCCATTCTCCGCAAGTGCGCGGTCGATCTCCTGCTGGTACTGTTCGGGTACTTCGTAATACCGCACACACCAGATCAGCCCGAACAGTCTGGCACAAACCAGAGCAAAGAGTACCGGGCCGATCACCAACCCCCACCGTCCGCGGTAACGATGCAAAAGAAAAGGCAGCCCTCTCTTTTTCTCGACCCGCACCCTGCAATGGCAGCGGTATGCTGCCCGATGTATCTTCCGGTAATCCCGGGCCGGCATCCAGCCCTGTACCCCAAACGGGGTCGGATGCAGTCCAGCGAGTGAAATCCCCATCTCGCTACAGCGATTGAGCAGCTTTTCATAGGCACCCCCTTGTGCCGAAAAGAGCACCTTTCCCCTGATCCAACTGATCATGCGTTCCTGTCTCATCCTCGCCGCTCCGACCTCCCCACGGACATCTTTTCTCCCCGCGTCTGTTCTCCCTCCTGCGAATAGAGGAAATTGATGCCAAAGATTTTTCCTCTGACCAAAATAATTCCTTTTTCCACCGTTTCCAGCACCAGCGCGTCACCGGTAATCCGCATAACCGTCTTTCCCATATCCAATTCTACCGCGGTCTCGTCGTACAGACGAATGCCCTTGCTGTTGTCCACCTGAATCTCCCCGCTGCTGCTGATATGTACCAGGGCATCGGTATAAAATCCCGATGCAGGCATCCGGAAAATTGAGGAGAGAATTGTACCCAGACCCTCTTTTTTTCTTCTTCGCGCCAACCCATCCACCCCTTTTTCCGGCTGTTTTCTTGCCGGAAAGCGATAAAACATTCCGCTCCCACATATATATCCTGTGGGGGTGATTGTTATGATTGTGCACAAGATACGCGGCAATTTCGCGCGGGGATTTCTCGGTGCGCTGGCCGCTGTCTGTGCTGCGCTGATTTTATTGCAGCCGCAAAACGCGGCGCAGGGGGTACAGGAGGGGCTTTTGCTGTGCTATAACAGCCTGATTCCATCCCTTTTCCCCTTCCTGATCCTGACCCGGATTCTGCTTGATACTGGCGCCTGCCGGATTCTCGGCCTGCCGCTGCTTCCCTACTGTCGTCTGCTTGGGATCCGCAACACCCGCGCGGCAAGTACGGTGGCAATCGGGCTGCTGGGCGGTTTTGCTGCGGCGGGCTGCGGCATCGATGCCCTTTTCCGCAATGGAGTACTGACTGCCCATCAGTCCTCGCTGCTGCTCTGCGTCTGTGCGGTTGAAGGACCTGCCTTTTTTCTCTTCGCCGTCGGAGCGGCCATGCTGGGCAGCGTCCGTGTCGGCCTGCTGCTCTGGATCAGCGTTCTGCTCGCCTCTTTGCTGTGCGGCCTGGTTTTGGCGCGTTTTTTGCCGCGGGACAATATGGCGAACGAACCAGAAAAAAGCACCGCGCCGCCGTTTTCTTATGCCTCGGTGTTGGTAGGGTCAGTCTCCTCCGCTGTCGACGCCATGCTGCGGATCTGTGGTTTTGTGCTGCTTTTCAGCTTGCTGCGTGGGATCCTGCTCTCCTTCTCTCTGCCTGCAGGAATCAGCGCGCTGCTGTTCTCTCTTTTGGAGGTCAGCACCGGCTGCCGTACCGCCTGCGTGCTGGGCGGCAGCCGCGCGTTAGTTCTCTGTCTGCTCTCGATGAGCTGCCTTGGGGCCTGCGGGCTGGCGCAGCTGCGGGCGCTGCTCTCTCCTCAAATTCGTCTTACGCCTTTTCTTTTCTCCCGTCTGCTGCATTTCCCTCTCGCGGTGTTTTTCTTTTGCCTGCTACGGCGCTTGTTTCTCTCCGGAGAGATGGATGTCTTCTCCCCGCTGGGTGAAGACGCGCTGGTACTGCCTTTTCAGATGCCGCGGGAAGCAGCTTTTTTTCTCTTTCTCCTCCTCGCAGTCTTCTGCAGCGAACTGGCAGGTAAAAGGTCTTTACGTCGGCAGGCAAAAAAGCTATAATGGAAAAGGCCGAACGGCCGATTCTGACAGCGCAAGGAGACCTGGGCAAACCATGAGAAAGAAATTGTTTCTGGGCAAATTTCCGCCCGCCTGTGAATATTGTGAGCACGGTCGCAGGGCTTCGGACGGTGTGATGATCCTATGCATGAAAAAGGGCATGGTTTCCCCTCATTACTCCTGCCGTCGGTTTCTCTACTCTCCACTCAAGCGGATTCCCCGCCGTCAACCCAAGTTGCCAACCTTCTCTCCCGAAGAGTTTTTAATCTGAACAAAAAACGCTTTTGGCAAAGCCAAAAGCGTTTTTTTATGCCACTACGGTAATTTTAGGTTCAAACCGTACAGTCTGAGGACCAAACAGCATATTTTCCGCAAGCGGCCGCTCATATGCCGCCGCATTCCATTGCAGAAAATGCCAGCCAAAATGGAAAAGATCGATCCCGCGTTCCAGATAACAGCGCTGATAGAGGCCCGAAAATAAGGTTTGCAGCCTCATGCCAATCTCTCTCTCGAGCTCTTGAGGATCATTTTGCAGCGGCAGATCCTTGACAGCACCGGCGAGCGAAATATTCACAACCGGCTCGGGCTGATCTTCCACCTGTATTGTAATTCGCGGATTGGTCACAGTACAGCTTTTCGCCCCGTCAACATACTCAAACCGATCTGTGCCGCCCAGTAAAAGTTCGGCCAGCTGTTTTTCTTCCCCCGACAGTACCAGCGGGTCCCCCTCCTGCAAAAAAAGCAGCAGCGCATCGGTCTCGATGTTATCTCCCTCGCCAATATACAGCCGGGGAAGCAGATAAAAATTCTCCGCCCGCTCGGTCAGATCAAACCGGTAGATCATCTGGGTTAAATCAGTTGTGGGCCCACTTCCATCCTTCATCTTTTCCAGCGCATCAACCACCTGCTGCGCGCCGTCCTGTTGCAGCAGTTTTTCTTCCTGCTGTGCGGCATATCCAAACACCGCCATATTGGGGCGGGAGGAACGCTCTTCGGAAAAATAGAGCAGAATCTCCCGCAGGCTATCGGCAGCGGTGGACTCCTCAATCAGTAACAATTCGTTTTGGGCGTAAAACAGCTGTTCGCGCAGCTGTTGCTGTGCGCTGAGCAATGCGGTCTTGATCGTCTCTCCCTTGCCCTCGATCAACAGCGTCTCGCTTTTGCTGTCTTCGCCGGTATCGGACGCTGTAAAGGCAACCAGCTGAATCCGGTACGCCGCCGCACCTCCCGAAACACAGATCATCTTCACCACCGCGCGGTCGGTCAGGCTCACCGGCTGCCGGCAGCCGGTAAGGAGCAGCATTGTACCGATCAGCGCCGCAATTACAGCTCGTCTCATCCCTTTCTTCTCCCCCTTTTTATCGAGAAGATCAGCAGGAGTACTGCTGTCACGCCACCCCAGGTGATCCATCGGAATACCTCTTGCGAAAAGAAGGTGTAAAGAAAAACACCTGTACATCCAATTCCAACCATTGTGATTGAGACCGAATAGTGTTTTCCCCTCTCCGGCAGGGCAGCACGCACCAACAGCTCGAGGGCAGCTGCTTCAACAATCAACTTAAGCAGCAGCGCCATCAACCAGATCGAGGCATACAGGCTGTCCAGTCTTCGAAAGACGGAGAGGTTTCCGATCCGCGCTAAGGTATAAAAAGGCTGACGCTGGCTCCACGCAAATCCCCCCAAAACCAGCTCGCTGAGAACCGCAATCAGAACATAGGTTGCAAAGATCAAGACAAGCAATTTTGTCCAGCGAAGCCTTGCGCCGCTCTCCACCTTGCGGGAAAGTACCGTTCCCGCAAGAAAAACCGGGGACAGATAAAAGCCGCCCTGTACCGCCTGCGTAATCTCCCCGACAGGCAGGGTTCCCGCGTTCAGATTTTCCAGGCGCAGATCGCGCAGATTGGATATGGCCACCATCACTATTGAAGTCAGAAAAAGGACAAACAGCACCCCGCCAACCCGTGCAAATCCCTCGGCACCGAGCCGAACGGCATACCAGACAAGCCCGATCACCGGCAGCAAAAACAGAGCAAATGGCGGTTGCCAGTCTCCTGTAAAGCCAAGAAAGCCGTTTGTCTCGCTGATGGTCGTTCCCGCTGAGAGCAGCAATACCGCCGCCGTCAAAAGCCGGGCGGGATAACGCAGCGAGTTGGTCGTGCTGTTATCAAATGCCCGGCCGGTGTGCAGCGGCCAGAACAGTATGCCCACTACCAGCAGGTTGAACGCGGCTGCCGGAATCAGCACCCTCGCCGGAAACCGGATCGGCTCGCGAAACGGTTTGATGATCATTTCCGCCGCAACCGAGAGATACAGGCAAAGGCAGAGCTGTCTTGCGCTGATTCGCTCATTCTGCTCCATCTTCGTTCTCCCCTCTCGTACCCGGCAGATCCCGCGCGGTAAAAACCTGCCCGTTCAGATTTTTCCAGCTTGTTCGCAGAATACCGTCCCGCAGCGCGCCGCTGTCATAGGGGGTGAGCGGCGCGGTGTAGGGTGCTCCAAAGCTGTTAATGGAACAGATGTTGAGCATCGTCGCCATCAGCACAACCACAATGCCGAGCGGCCCGGTCAGCCCGCCGGCAAGAATAAAAAGCATCCGCAAAATGGTGATCGGTTGGTATAGCGAGGGGACGACAAAGCCGCAGATCGCGCTGATCGATGCAACGATTACCACCGGAGAGCCCAGAATTCCAAACTGGATCGCCGCATCCCCCACAATCAACGCAGAGATCAGGCTGACCGAATGGCCAATCGCCTTGGGCAGACGCAGACCCGCCTCCTTGACAATCTCGAGTAGGATATTGACAAAGATCGCCTCCATAAAAAGAGGCAGCGGAGTCGACGCCTCACTCGCCGCGATCTTGTATAAAAGTTGTCCCGGCAACAGTTCCGGTGTAAAATTCGCGATTGCCACAAAGATGCCGGGCAACAGCACGGCGGTAAAAAACGCAAGATATTTCAGCGCCCGGATAAAGGAGGCATAGTAAGGACGAGAGGCGTAGTCGTCCATACATTGAAAGTTCTCAGTAAAGAAAAAAGGCACCAGTACCGCATAGGGTGTGCCATCGGCCAGCAATGCGACCTTTCCCTCACACACCTTGGCGCATAGGGTATCCGGCCGCTCGGTTAGCCCAGCGCAGCTAAAAAGCGAATAGGGATTGCTCTCGAGAAACGGGGCGAGATAGCCGGTATCAAAAACCATCTGCAGTCGCACCCGTTTCAGCCGTTTTTTGACTCCTTCCACCAATCTTTTGTCGGCAAGCTTTTGATGGTAGACCAGCGCCAATTCAGTCTGGGAATAGGTACCGACCCGGAAAGTCTCAATCACCAGCCCCTCGCTGCGGATCCTGCGGCGAATCAGCCCCATATTCCGGCGCAGCACATCGCAGAACGCCTCCTTGGAACCGTAGACGTTCACCTCACTATCCGGTTGTCCCGGCGCACGCTGGGCAAAATTCTGTGCTGGGAAAGAGTAGGCCGACCTGCTGCCGTCGATAAAAAACAGCCCGTTTCCGCTGGCGAGCTGTACAAATGCGTCCTCCAGCGTACGAACCGGGGTGGCGGAAAGTGGGATGCCACTCTCGGTCCGCAGCCAGTAAACCAGCTCCTGTGCATCGGTAAAAATCCTGCTCTGGTATTGCATCGGGCGCAGCAGCAGCTCCCATACCAGATCCACCCCTGCCAGATCATCACACAGGCAAACCGCGCAGGAAATAGAACCAAACCGTGCCTGTTTGATAAAAAAGTCCACCGACGGTCCGAACCGATTCTTGAGCCATGTGAGGTTGCCCTCGAGGTCTTTGAGCTGATGCGCCATGTTACCGCCCCTTTTTACCTGAATCCTGTGGGTAGTATGACGGAAACTGCATGAATTTAATCACCCCGGCAACAATAGAATTATCCAATTCTTTTGCTGGGGGGCTGGGCAGATGCCGGTATTTATCCTGCGAACCCTGATTGTTTACCTGGTGATTATCGCCGCCATGCGGTTGATGGGCAAAAAACAGCTCGGAGAGTTGCAGCCCTCCGAGCTGGTGTCCACAATTTTGCTTTCCAATCTCGCCTCGATTCCCATCGAATCCCCGGAGATTCCTCTGGTCTCGAGCATCCTTTCGCTTCTGTTAATCGTCAGCTTGGAAATTCTGGTCTCGGCACTCTGCACCCGTTTTCGCCGGCTTGCAAACGCTATCTCGGGGCGCCCGAAAATCATAGTGCGGGACGGGATTATTGACCAGATGGTACTGCGGGAACTGCGATTCACCGTGGACGATCTGCTGGCCTCGCTGCGAGCAAAGGATGTTTTTGATATCCGCCAGGTCGCTCTGGCAATGGTTGAAACCAACGGCAGCATCAGCGTCTATAAACGCCCCGCATTTACCGAGGTCACCCGGCAGGACCTGCTGCTGCCCGACCCCGCCGCCTGCAAGCCGCCGATGCCGCTGATTGTCAACGGCGCACTCAGCCGCGCGGTGATGGATTACTGCTGTTTGGACCCCGCCTGGATTGAATCGGTTCTTCGTCGTGAACGGCTGGGAATACAGGATATCCTGTTGATGCTCTGCGACGAACAAAAGGATTATACCATTATACGAAAATCCTGAAAGGAGCGCTTTGCATGAGCCGTGTCAAAATCGCGATTGTACTTCTCTTCTCTATCCTGCTCATCAGTACCGCAGGCTACCACTCGGTCGCGCGAATCACCGACCGTGTACAATCGTTGATGGATACCGCACAGCAACAAAATCAGGGCGGGGAATTCCCCGCCCTGATCCGTACTGTCGATGAACTGGAAGATTACTACACGTCCAGAGAATGGCTGCTCTCCCTCTTTGTGCGCCATGACTACGCGATGAACGCGCTGTCCTCTCTTCACGCTTTGCAGAGCTATGCGTCACGGCAGGAGACCGTTGAATTTGACGCCGAGCTTGCGCGTGCGCGCGCCCAGGTTACGGCCCTGCGTCACTTGTTTTTGCGCCTTTTCTGATTGGAATCCAACAGCTCTTTGAGCTCGTCCATAAAGGTATTGATGTCGCTGAACTGCCGGTAAACTGAAGCAAAACGGACGTAAGCGACCTCGTCGATGTTCTTGAGCTGCTGCATCGCCTGCTCGCCGATCTCCAGCGAGGTCACTTCACGGTTCATGGTGTTGAGCAACGTCTGTTCAATTTCATCCACCGCTCGCTCGAGCACATCGAATGAGACCGGACGTTTTTCACAGGCACGCATCAGCCCATTGAGCAGTTTTTGCCGGTCAAACGCCTCGCGGGAGCCATCCTTTTTGACTACCATTAATGGAACCGTTTCCACAATTTCATAGGTAGTAAACCGCTTTTGACAGGATAAACACTCCCGGCGGCGTCGAATCCGCTCGCCATCGTCAGCCGGGCGGGAGTCGATTACCTTAGATTCGACCTCGCCGCAATACGGACACTTCATCTTTTACCTCCTAACCCGTTATCAGCTCGTAAACTGCTTCTCCAAGATTTTCCGGTCGCACCTGCGCGCAGAATAGCCGCTCAAAATAACAACGCGCACGCGCCTCTTCACGGGTGACATCCTCCACCTGTGCAAATCTGGTTTCCTCTCCCCGCCGGGCAAACACCATCACCGAGTAGCTGGTCCGCTCCAGCACCGGGACGCCAAGCAAAAAGTATTCCAGTTCCTTTTCCCCTGACCTGCAGTTTCTCCTTTCGACAACACACCCTTCGAGCATATCGAGCCCTCCTTTGCTCTGTATCCCAATTATAGTATAAGGATCAGCGCAGGGAAAGAACTTTTCATCGCAGGATTCGACAAAATTCGACAAATGCCCCTATTGGCACAGTTCTCGCAACAGAGCAACCGATCGGACAAGTTCTTCTGGATCCTTGAAATTATTGCGGTAAAGCTCCAGAATCACCGCACCCCGATAGGACAATTCTCTCAGCTGTGCAAAAAGGCGAGGAAAGTCGAACGAACCCTGTCCGGGCGGGAGACAATCCCGCCCCGGTGCGTTATCGCTAATGTGTACATGGGCCAGCACGGGCCCCATTGTGCGGCACATCTCAAAGACATCCTCCCCGCTGCGGACCGCCTGCTTAAGGTCAAGCACAAAGTGCACCTGATCCCCCAGCAGCTGCCGCATCCGGCGGATATTCTCAATGCTGCCGCACCGGCAGCGCACGACATTCTCCTGACAGAGCGTTAAACCGTACTCCCGTGCAACGGCAGACAGCCGGCCAAAGTTCTCGCAGTACCGCTCAAAGGGGAACGGGCTTGCCTTGTAATCTCCATGGAAAACGAAAACCTTCGCCCCGTACCCGGCTGCTGCGGCAAACAGACGACGGTAGAGTGCAATTCCATCCTCCAGCCGCCGGTCATAATCAGTGGAAAAAAAGAAGGTCTCCATACCAGAGGTGAAGGGATGAAAGGAAACCACCTGCATCCCCGCCGCATCTAAACTTCGGCGCAGCGCACAGGTATAGGGTTCTTCCAACTCCTGAAAGGTGTTGAGAAAGAGCTCCACACACTTTACGCCGAGCAGCGCCAGCTGTTCTACCCCTGTTTCGGTATGGGCCGGATAAAAGCAGGAACTTGAAACGCCGATTTCCAACTTCCAGCCCCTCCTTTCAGAAGACAATTTACTGTGCCAGCAGATGCTCTACCGCTGCAAGGCGCACCGCAATACAGAGCAGCTGTGTCGCCTTTTCCACCTCTTCCAGCGCGGGATAGGTAGGTGCCAGACGAATGTTGGTATCCTGTGGATCCACACCGTAAGGGTATGCCGCACCCGCGCCGGTCAACACAACCCCGGCCTCCTTGCAGAGGGCAACGGTGCGCTTGGCACAGCCCGGCAGGGTGTACAGACTGATAAAGTATCCGCCCTTGGGGTCGGTCCAGCGCGCAATCGCACCGCAGTCTGCAAGGCCTTCACGCAAAAGCCGGCGCATCGCATCGAACTTCGGCTTGATGATCGCCTTATGTTTTTCCATATGGGCAAGGATATGGGCACGATCCTTCAAGAACAGAACATGGCGCAGCTGATTCACCTTGTCAAACCCGATGGTCATCGGGAAGAACGCCTTGCTGATCGCCGCAAAGGTTTTGGGGCCGGCCGCGAGGGCGGATACTCCCGCACCGGAAAAGGTGATCTTGCTGGTCGAGCAGAACAGCACCGGCAGTTCCTCATGCCCGCAAGCCTTGCAGGCATCCATAATATTCAGCGTCTGCTCCGGCGCATCCTCCAGATAGTGCACAACATAAGCATTGTCCCACATAATCTTGAAGTTCTCCGCCGCGGGTTCCAATGCCGCCAGCCGGCGCACCGTCTCGTCGGAATAACAATAGCCGTCCGGATTAGAGTAGGTCGGCACACACCAGATTCCCTTGACCTGCGGGTCCTGCACCAGTTTTTCCACCAGGTCCATATCCGGCCCATCCTCATGCATTGGAACGGTCACCAGTTCAAATCCAAAATGCTCGGTCACCCGAAAATGCCGGTCATAACCCGGCGCCGGGCAAAGGAACTTCTTCTTTCCCTCGTCCCAGGGCGTCCCGCCAAAACCATCCCGACAGCCGGCGGCAATAACCTCAAACATCAGATTTAAGCTGGAATTTCCTCCCACCAATACCTGCTGCGGGCAGACTCCCAACAGTTCGCCAAACAACCGGCGCGCCTCCGGTATTCCCTCAAAGCTTCCATAATTGCGGGCGTCGGCACCATCCTCCGTCCTAAATGCTTGAATCGCAAGCATTTCATTCGAAAGATCCAGTTGCTGCGAACAGGGCTTGCCCCGAGACATGTCGAGTTTGAGTCCCTTTGCCTTTTCCGCCTCGTACATCGCCGAGAGCCGTTGCCGCTCTGCTTCGAGCGCCTGATGGTCCATCGCTAAATAATCCATTATTTCTCCCCCTATAACATAAATCTCCTTCTCCGCTTGGAGCATCAATACCGCCCCAATTCCCGCGCGGACAAAGGACTATTACATTATAGTCTATTCCCCTGTATTTTGCAAAAAAACTTTTGTTCCTCATCAGCGGTCTTTTGCCCCGGCCATGGATGGTCTCCAAAAAAGGTCTTGACAATCGCTGCTGAATTGATTATTATAATGAAGTGCCCGGAAATCCGGACATTTTTCATCCCTAATAATATCTTAATTTGACAGGCGTTAAATCATCTGGAGAGATGGCTGAGCTGGTCGAAGGCGCACGATTGGAAATCGTGTATACTAGAAATAGTATCAAGGGTTCGAATCCCTTTCTCTCCGCCACAAAAAAAGCCTGCGGAACATGGCGTTCCGCAGGCTTTTTCTTTTGTTTTACCGCGCCGTTTGGCAAGCGCGGTAAAACTTATCGCTCGCCGGCCTGTTTCAAGCTCGCAGCGATAAACTCTCTGAAAATCGGGTGTGCGCGGTTGGGGCGGCTTTTGAACTCAGGATGGTACTGTACTCCAACGAAAAATCGATTTTGCGGAATCTCAACCGCTTCAACCAACCTGCCGTCAGGAGAGGTACCTGCAACCGTGAGGCCCGCTGCAGTCAGCTGATCCCGAAATTCGTTGTTGAATTCATAACGGTGCCGATGCCGCTCTTCAATCTGTGCCGAGCGATAAGCCCGCTCGAGCAGGCTTCCCGCTGCAATGTTGCAGGGATAGGCTCCCAGCCGCATGGTGCCGCCCTTGGGCAGATTACCATGCTGATCCGGCATCAGGTCGATCACCCGGTGCTGTGACTCCGGCGCAAATTCGCTCGAATTTGCGTCTGCATATCCCAGTACGTCGCGCGCATACTCGATTACGGCGATCTGCATACCCAAACAGATGCCAAAATAGGGCAAATTATTGACCCGTGCATATTTTGCGGCGAGGATCATCCCCTCGATACCGCGATCGCCAAAGCCGCCGGGCACCAGAATCCCGTCACACCCGGCGAGCTGCCGGGCAATGTTTTCCTCAGTAAGCTGTTCGCTATCCACCCATTCAACGGTGACATGTGCACCGTTTTCATAACCCGCGTGGGAAAGCGCCTCATTGACCGAAAGATAGGCGTCGTGCAGTTTGGTGTACTTGCCGACCAGCGCAATCTTCACCGGTTTGGTCGCCGCGCGGATGCGACCGAGCATTGCATTCCAATCCGACAAATCACATTCGCCACACCTGATCTCAAGCTCGCGGCAAACCACGTCGGCCAGACCGTTGCGCTCGAGCATAATCGGTGCCTCATACAATACCGGAAGGGTCAGGTTCTCGATGACACAATCGGGTTTCACATTACAAAAGAGGGCTATTTTGTGCTTGACCGACTCTTCGATCGGCTCATCGCTGCGGGTGATGATAATGTCCGGCATGATGCCGAAGGATTGCAGCTCCTTGACCGAGTGCTGTGTCGGCTTGGATTTATGTTCATTGCTGCCCTTGATATAGGGCACAAGGGTAACGTGGATAAACAGACAGTTTTTGCGTCCGACCTCATGCGCTACCTGCCGGATTGCTTCGAGGAACGGCTGGCTCTCAATGTCGCCGGTAGTGCCGCCAATCTCGGTAATGACCACATCGGCCGCGGTCTTTTTCCCGACGGAATAAATAAAATTTTTGATCTCGCCGGTAATATGGGGAATTACCTGTACCGTCTCGCCGAGATATTCACCGTTGCGCTCCTTGTTGAGCACATTCCAGTAAACCTTTCCGGTGGTCAGGTTGGAATACTTATTCAGGTTCTCATCGATAAACCGTTCATAATGTCCCAGATCAAGATCTGTTTCGGCTCCATCCTCGGTCACAAAAACCTCTCCATGCTGATAAGGGCTCATCGTTCCGGGATCTACATTGATATACGGGTCCAGTTTCTGGGCGGCAATCTTCAGCCCCCGCGCCTTGAGCAGTCGGCCCAAGCTGGCCGCTGTGATCCCCTTGCCCAGACCAGATACCACACCGCCGGTCACAAAAATATACTTTGACATACTGCATCCTCCCTTTTTCGCCAAATACCGTCAGACCTCATAGGTATTGAGGATTCCCTCCGCGACGCTGCGCCGGGTCATCCTTCGATCCATCGCCTGCTTTTCAATATATCGGTGCGCCTGCTCCTCGCTGAACGAGAGATGCTCAATCAGCACACATTTGGCCCGCTCTACAATCCGCAGTTCTTCTATCTTTTCCCGCAACCGGCGATTCTCCTCAAGCAACCGCTCTTCTCGTCTGCGAACCACCTGCAGCAGCTTGACGCTCTGATAGAAGGCTGCTCGGGAAAGCGGCCGAGGCAACACAAAAACGCCGTAATCCTCGACCTGTGCCCCGATTTCATTCTCCTGTTCTGCGCGAACCAGCAGCAGCGTACCACAGCCACCACGGGCGGCGCGAACTGCGAGCTCTCCGCCAAACTCATCCTGCAATGGCGTATTGATGAGCACCAGATCACAGTCGGTTTCAAGCAACAAGCGGCGTGCGGCCGCGCCGCTCGCCGCCATGAGGATAGTAGGTCTGGGCGACTGATTAAAAAGCTCTGCAAGCGCCTGCTGCGATTGCTTGGTCGATGAAACGATCAGGATTTTTTCCATGCGTCCAGCCCCCTCTCCTCAAATTTCTTGTTTTGTTATCAGAGCTGATTAAAATAGCGCGCGCGTCCTGCTGCGAAACGATCCGTAGAACCCTCGACCTGTTGTGCCTCTTCCGCTTTGAGCGCAAGATACTTTTCCAGCAATTCCTCTGGAAGTACCCGGCGCACAAAATCGCTCTCTTTTGCAAGGACAACCGCTTGGGCAAGGCTGTCCGGAAGCGCTGCCAGGCCTTCTCCGTCTTCATAAAGATTGCGATCAGTCGACGCGGGCAGCTCAAGTGCCTCTTCGATTCCCTCCATTCCCGCCTCGATCAACAGCGCAAAGGCGAGGTAGGGATTGCAGGCGGGGTCGGGGCTACGCAATTCCATCCGGCTAAAGTCTCCCTCTGCCGCCGGGATCCGGATCAGCTGGCTGCGATTCTGGTGCGACCAGGTGAGAAATCGCGGCGCTTCAAAAGATCCCAGCCGTTCATAGGAGTTCGCGGTCGGGTTGAGAAAGACCGACAGCTCGGCAGTACGCCTTAAGATACCGGCAATAAACTGCTGCGCCTGCGGCAGAAAACCGTCCGCATCCCCCAGGAACAGGTTTTGATCCTGCCGGTCGTATAAGCTCATATTGATGTGCATCCCGCTGCCCGGCGCATCCGGCAGCGGTTTGGGCAAAAAGCTGGCATACAAGCCGTGCTGGGCCGCAATCGCTTTGACCGCCGCTTTGAAGGTGATCAGGTTATCTGCCGCCCGCACCGCATTGCTGTACCGAAAGTCGATCTCATTTTGCCCGGGGCCCTGTTCGTGGTGGCTGGTCTCAGGGGTGAAGCCCATCTCCTCGAGCGCAAGACAGACATCACGGCGCAGATTCTCTCCGCGGTCCAGCGGGGCAATATCAAAATAACCCGCATGGTCCAGCGGCTGGAGTGTGGGTTCTCCCTCTTCATCCTGCCGAAAGAGATAAAATTCGCACTCCGGGCCGAACTTGCAAAGATATCCGCGGTGGGCGGCCTGATCGGCAGTTCGCCGCAGCAGCGAGCGCGCATCCCCCTCGAATGGCGTACCGTCAGGCCGGCGAATCGTGCAGAACAAGCGCGCCACCCGGCGGTGATCCGGCCGCCAGGGCAGTATTGCAAGGGTTGCCGGCTCAGGGAAAAGCAGTAGATCCGATTTTTCCACATTCATAAAACCGCGGATTGCCGACGCATCAAAAGAAATTCCGCTCTCAAACGCACGGGGCAGCTCCGAGGACTGGATTGCGATATTTTTCTGTACCCCGAAAATATCGCAGAAGGCGAGCCGGATAAATTTGACGTCATTCTCCCGAACATAGTTCAACACATCTTCTACGCTGTTACTATACATTCTCTTCTCCCCTAGCCCCGGTCATGGGGGTGTTATAACAAAATTTACAGGTGCCAAAAAACTTCGGCGTGATTGCAAAAAAGGTGCCGCCGCAGACCTCCGTCCTATGGCGGAAGCCTGCGGCGAACACCTTTGTTCACCGGCAGATTATACTATAAACCGGCGGCAGGTGTCAACAAAAAATTTGAAAAATCCGCTTGACAAATCTTCTGCCAAAGGCTATAATGCGCCCATAAACAGCAAGGGCGCTGTGGCTGATGGCCGCGGCGCCTTCGCTGTTTTTATTTTTGTCCGGGCTGCGGACCGCCCATTTTACTGTGAGAGGATGAGAAGAATGAGCAGTATGTCGGAAATTTTTGGAAGTCTGGTTTTTAACGAACACGTCATGAAGGAACGGCTGCCCGCTGAGACCTATGCGGCGCTCAAACGAACGATTGAACAGGGTCGCAGTCTGGACCTCAATATCGCCAATGTGGTCGCCAATGCGATGAAGGACTGGGCCGTTGAAAAAGGAGCAACCCACTTCACCCACTGGTTTCAGCCAATGACCGGTATCACCGCCGAAAAGCACGAGGGCTTTCTCTGCCCGCAAAAAGACGGTACCGCAATCATGCGCTTTTCCGGCAAAGAGCTGATCCGTGGCGAGCCGGATGCCTCAAGTTTCCCCTCCGGCGGCCTGCGCGCGACCTTTGAGGCACGCGGCTATACCGCATGGGACGCGACCTCCTTTGCGTTTATCAAGGATAAGACCCTGTGCATTCCGACCGCCTTTTGCTCCTACGGCGGTGAAGCGCTGGATAAAAAAACTCCGCTGCTGCGCAGTATGGAACTTCTCAACCGGCAGGCGTTGCGAATTTTGCGGTTATTCGGGGACACCCAAACCGTTCGGGTCAATACTACCGTTGGCCCTGAGCAGGAGTATTTTCTCGTCGACCGCGCGTTGTATGAAAAACGTCGGGATCTGATTTATTGCGGGCGAACGCTATTCGGCGCAAAGCCTCCGAAAGGGCAGGAACTTGACGATCACTATTTTGGTTCGCTCAAAGACCGGGTCTCCGCCTTTATGCATGATCTGGACGAGGAACTGTGGAAGCTGGGGATCTTTGCAAAGACTGAGCACAACGAGGTCGCCCCCGCTCAGCACGAGCTTGCTCCCATCTTTACCACCACCAATATCGCCACCGATCACAACCAGCTCACAATGGAACTGATGCGAAAGGTGGCCGGCCGCCACGGGCTCGTTTGTCTTTTGCATGAAAAACCGTTTGCCGGGGTCAACGGCAGCGGCAAACACAATAACTGGTCTATCTCGACGGACAGCGGCGTCAACCTTCTGGAGCCGGGAGACAGCCCGCGTGAGAACGCTCAGTTTCTGCTCTTCCTCGCCGCGGTCATCAAGGGCGTTGATGAGTATCAGGATCTGCTGCGGATCTCGGTTGCTTCGGCAGGCAACGACCACCGTCTGGGTGCCAATGAGGCCCCTCCCGCCATCGTCTCAATGTTTGTCGGAGATGATCTGCTCGAGGTACTGCGCGCAATCGAGACCGGCAGCGATTATGACCGCAGGGACAAAATTGAAATGCGGATCGGCGTACACACCCTTCCCCGTTTCACCCGGGACACCACCGACCGCAACCGCACCTCCCCCTTTGCCTTTACCGGCAACAAATTTGAGTTTCGGATGGTGGGTTCTTCCCAGTCGATCGCTGACTGTAACACCATGCTCAACACCATTGTCGCTGAAGAACTCAGCGGTTTTGCCGACCAGCTGGAGGGTGCTGCGGACTTTGAAACCGCTCTCAACGATCTGATTCGGGATACTATCATCGCCCACAAACGGATCATCTTCAACGGCAACAACTATTCTGAGGAATGGGTTGCCGAGGCACAAAAGCGCGGCCTGCTCAATCTGCGCAGCACCGTTGATGCACTAGGCTATCTCATTAAAGAGAAGAATATCACGCTGTTCACCAAAAACAAGATCTTCACCGAGTCCGAGCTGCATTCGCGGTATGAGATCCTGCTGGAGAAATATTGTAAAACCCTCAACATCGAGTCTCTGACCATGTTGGAGATGATCAAGAAAGAGATTCTGCCCAGTTGCCTGAAATATCAAAAGGCTCTCGCTGAAACGGCGCTGGAAAAAAAGCAGATATCTGCCGCTCTGAACTGCTCGGTTGAAGAAAAACTGCTGACCGATATCTCTTCCCTGACCAGCAGTCTGTGTGAGCGGGCCGCACAACTCGAGGGGGCGCTTCTCTCCGCAAAGGGCCTGTCCGACTCCCCTTCACAGGCCGCCGCTTTCCGCGACATGGTTTTCCCCTCTATGCAGGAAGCCCGCGCCGTCGCCGATGAGCTCGAGGTACTTGTGGCGAAAGAATACTGGCCCTATCCCGGGTATGGCGAGCTGTTGTTCAGCGTCGAGTAAAATTTTCAAACACCACTCCCGAATCGCTTGACCACCGGGAAGGATATATTATATAATAGGCATGTTAAATAGTTAACATGCCTATTTTTTTGTCTTTTTGTTCATTAAGCTTAGAAATTATTGAAGGAAGGGTTGCATTATGAATATCTACATCTGTGTCGGAAGTTCCTGCCATCTGAAAGGGTCCTACAACATCATCAATCTGATGAAGGACGCGCTGGAAAAGAACAATCTCACCGATAAGGTCAATGTTTCGGCCGCTTTCTGCCTGGGCCGCTGCACCAACGGGGTTACCATCAAGGTGGACGACGAGATCATCACCGGGGTCTCTCCCGAGAATTTCAATGAGATCTTTGAGCAGCATGTTCTCAAGAATGTTCAGTAAAGGGGAAACAGAATCATGAGCGAGTTTCTCGGGCTCAAAAAATCCAACTGCAAAAACTGTTACAAGTGCATCCGCCATTGTCCGGTCAAGAGCATCCGCTTTTCGGACAATCAGGCGCACATTGTCACCAACGAGTGTATCCTCTGCGGCGAGTGTTTTGTCAACTGCCCGCAGAACGCCAAGGTTATTCGGGATGACCTTCCGCTGGTCAAGGATCTGATTGCCTCCGGACGCCCGGTAATCGCCAGCGTGGCCCCTTCCTTCATTTCGGAATTCGGCGCCACCAACTTCAGCCAGGTCAAACAGGTACTGCAAAAGCTGGGCTTTTTTTCCGCCGAGGAGACCGCCATCGGTGCGGGTATTGTCAAGAACAAGTACCAAGAGATGATCGCCGACGGAAATCACTCCGTAATCATTTCTTCCTGCTGTCACACCGTCAATACCCTGATCCAGAAATATTATCCCGGTGCGCTGCCCTATCTCGCCAATGTGCTCTCTCCCATGCTTGCACATTGCCAGCTGATCAAGGAGCAAAACCCCGGCGCCGCCGCCGTCTTTATCGGTCCCTGCATTTCCAAAAAGGAAGAGGCCAGCATTTACGGTATCTGCGATGTTGTGCTGACCTTTGAGGATCTGGAGCGGTGGATGGAAGAGGAGCATCTCGCCTTTGAGCCCGATGATGTTGATGAGAGCGGCAAACGGCCGCGCTTCTTCCCGATCCCTGGCGGCATCATTGCCAGCATGAACACCGAGAACACCGGATACAGCTATCTCGCTGTCGATGGTGTGGAGAATTGCAAAGCTGCCCTCAAGGAGATTGAGGCCGGCCATCTCGACCATTGTTTTATCGAGATGAACGCCTGCGCCGGCGGCTGCATCAACGGCCCCGCCGCTTCCAGCCGGCATCGCAGCACCATTGCCGGTGCTGTAAAGGTAAAAGCCTTTGCCGGCATGGAGGAGTATGATGCCAAGCTGAGCGGCTCGGTGGACAAAAAGATGGATTACATTGGCGTCCGCAACCAGATCCCCGGTGAGGCGGCAATCCGCGAAATTCTCGCTAAGATGGGCAAAACCAGCCCGGAGCAGGAGCTCAACTGCGGCAGCTGCGGTTATAATACCTGCCGCGAGAAGGCGATCGCCGTCTATCAGGGCAAAGCCGATCTGTCGATGTGTCTGCCCTTCCTCAAGGAAAAGGCTGAGAGCTTCTCGGATAAGGTCATCAACAATACCCCGAACGCTATCTTCGTCATGGATGAGGACCTGAACATCCAGCAGATCAACCAGGCGGCGCTGAACCTATTCAATCTCCCCGCGAGCGCCTCTCTCAAGGGAACTCCGCTGGTGCGAATCCTCAACCCGACCGACTATTTGAATGTCATTGCGACCGGCCGAAATGTTCGGGAAAAGCGGTACTATCTGGCCGAATACAAGAAATACGTCTCCGAAACGATCATCTATGACAAGGAATACCACATGCTGTTCAGCATCATGCGGGATGTTACCGAGGCGGAGAACAAGTCCGCCCAGCGCGACGAGCTGCGGCGCGAGACGGTAGAAATCACCGATCAGGTAATCGAAAAGCAGATGCGGGTCGTGCAGGAGATCGCTTCTCTGTTGGGCGAGACGACCGCTGAGACCAAGATTGCGCTGACCAAGCTCAAGGCGACGATTCAGAAGTAGGAGGCACAGTATGAACAACCTTTGGACTGACACCGGTTATGTCAGCATCAATAAGAAGGGTGAACAGCTGTGCGGAGATAAGGTCGAAATTATCGGTTCTGCGGATGACTGTCTCACCCTGGTTCTGGCGGATGGCCTGGGTAGTGGTGTAAAGGCAAACATCCTGTCAACCCTCACCTCCAAAATCCTGAGCACAATGATCGATGCAGGCATGTCGATCGAGGAGTGCGTGGAAACCATTGTTAAGACTCTTCCGGTTTGTCAGGTGCGTAAGGTTGCGTACAGCACCTTCACCATTATCCGGATCGATCATAATGACACCGCCAGAATCATCCAGTTCGACAACCCCAACGTCATCTTTCTGAGAAACGGTAAGAATGTTGACTATCCGATTATTTCCCGGGTGGTCGGCGACAAAACTGTGCTCGAGAGCACCATTCCCCTGCAGCTGGACGACACCTTTATCGCCATGAGCGACGGCGCAATCTATGCAGGCGTCGGCAAAAGCCTGAACTTCGGCTGGCAGCGGGAAAATATTATCGATTTTGCCGAGGCAATTTTCGATTGGTCGATGTCGGCAAAAACCATCTCGACCATGATCGTCGATGAATGTAATACCCTGTACGAGGGTGAGCCGGGTGACGATACCACGATTGCCTGTGTTAAGATCAAAAAGCGCAATCCGGTCAACCTGATGATCGGGCCGCCCTCCAATCCCAAGGACGTCAATATGATGATGAACCTCTTTTTCTCAAAAGAGGGGTCCAAGATTGTCTGCGGCGGTACCACCAGCACCCTCGCGGCGGAGTTTTTGGGTAAGCCGATCAACACCAGCATCGACTATTGTGATCCTGAAATCCCCCCGATCGCCTATGTAGAGGGCATCGACCTCGTCACCGAGGGCGTCATTACAATCAGCCGGGTCGTGGAGTACGCGAAGGCGTTTTTGTCCAGCAACGATATCACCGCGCCCTGGGCAAACCGTAAGGACGGCGCCGCAAAAATTGCCCAGATGCTATTTGAACAGGCCACCGACATCAATTTCTTCGTAGGAAAGGCAATCAACCCCGCCCATCAGAACCCGAACCTTCCGATCAACTTCGGCATTAAGATTCGACTGATTCAGGAACTCGCGGAATACCTCAAGCAGATGGGCAAACACATCAAGGTCAGTTATTTCTGATCTTTGTTTACAAGGGAAGTATGATCATCGGATAGGGAGGAATCGGAACGATGGAGGAAAGAATTTTTGACACTCGGGTACAATGGCTTAAATACAAGGTACTCAAAGAGGTAGCCAAACACGCCTACACCGACACCTTGCAGGACGCCTACCGCGATGTACCCAAGGTTGTCGTACCGGATGGTTCCGAGGCGACAATGCGCTGCTGTATTTATAAAGAGCGCGCAATTCTCGGCGAGCGGGTACATAGTGCATTGGGCGGCGAGAGTGAAAATCCTAATGTGATTCAGGTGCTTGACATCGCCTGTGACGAGTGTCCGATCAGCGGCTATGTTGTTGGGCCGGACTGCCGCGGCTGTATCGCGCACCGCTGCGTTGAGGTCTGCCCTCGCGGGGCGATCACAATCGAAAATCACAGCGCACACATCGACCACTCTAAGTGTGTCGGTTGCGGCAAATGTGCGTCTGTCTGCCCGTATAGTGCCATCAGCAAGCACACCCGCCCCTGCGAAAACGCCTGCAAGGTTGGGGCGATCAAGATGAACGACAAGAAGAAGGCAGAGATCAACAACGACAAGTGCATCTCCTGCGGTTCCTGTGTCTATATGTGTCCGTTCGGCGCTATCGTGGACAGCAGCTTTATTGTCGACGTCATCCACATGCTGCGTGAAAGCCGAAACAATCAGGAGTACAAGATCTATGCGGTAGTTGCTCCCTCGATCTCGAGCCAGTTCAGCTATGCAAAGCTGGGACAGGTGGTTTCCGGGCTCAAGGTACTCGGCTTTTACAATGTTGTCGAAGCTGCACTAGGCGCGGATATGGTCGCTCTTTCAGAGTCCCGCGAACTGGCTGAGCGCGGCTTTTTGACCAGTTCTTGCTGTCCTGCCTTTGTGGATTACATCAAGAAAAACTTCCCTGCGATGGTCGATAAAATCTCTTCCAATCTCTCTCCGATGGGTGCAGTAGGAAAGTTCATCAAATCCACCGATCCCAATGCAAAGGTTGTTTTCATCGGCCCCTGCACCGCAAAGAAGATGGAATTCCAGCTGCCGGAGGTTCGCCCCTATGTTGACAGCGTTATGACCTTCGAAGAGCTGTATGCCCTTTTCGAGGCCTGCGACATTGATCTGAATGTCCTCGAGGAAGACGTGCTGGACAATGCTTCCTACTATGGGCGTATCTTTGCCCGCAGCGGTGGTTTATCGGATGCGGTCGCGCAGGCATTCAAAGAGCAAAAGATCTCTGATTTTGAGCCCAAGCCGGTTGTCTGCAACGGCATCGAAGAGTGCAAGCTTGCGTTGCTTAAGGCAGGCCGAAATCTGTTGCCCGGCAATTTCATTGAGGGCATGGCCTGCGTCAATGGCTGTATTGGCGGTGCGGGCTGTCTGTCCCATGGTCCGAAGGACAAAAACGAGGTTGATGAGTACGGCCGTCTTGCACTCGAAAAGACAATCCAGAGTGCGGCGGGCATCACCTTTGGTGTAAATCCGGAAAAGGAAATCTGATTTTTACCGGATCATTTTCTTTTCCAAACAGCAAATTTGACGGAGGCGAAAACATGGAACTGTTGGAGCAACGGATCCTAACCGATGGTGTTGTGAAAGAAGGTCATGTTCTCAAGGTTGACAGTTTTCTCAATCACCAGCTTGACATCAGCTTGCTCAATGAAATCGGAAGAGAATTTTTCCGGTTATTTCAGGGGGAAAAGCTGACCAAGATTGTGACCATTGAGTCCAGCGGTATTGCTATCGCAGCGATCGCGGCACAGTACTTTCACCTTCCAGTCATCTTTGCCAAAAAAGCGCAGAGCAAAAATATCGACGGCGAGGTTTACTCCTCGGTCATCCGCAGTTATACCCATGGCAATGACTATACTGCGATTCTGGAAAAGAAGTTTCTCGGTCCCGATGATCGGGTTCTGATCCTTGACGACTTCCTTGCAACCGGCAAGGCGCAGTTGGGGTTGTTGGACATTGCACGGCAAGCGGGCGCCACGGTCGCCGGTATCGGCATCGTAATTGAAAAGGGATTCCAGGGTGGCGGTGATCATCTGCGAGATGCCGGATACAATCTGAAAAGCCTCGCGATCATCGACGAGATGAGCCCAGACGGCATTATTTTCCGTCGATAATACACTCCAATAAAAAGATCCGTAGCAGAAAGGCGCGGTGGCGTAAGAAAACAACGCCGTAAAAAGGCCGCTTTTGCGCGGCTGCGTACGAACGCAAAGCGTTCGTGCGTACAAATTCTCCGGGGCAGCTTTGCTGCCCGCACAACCACAAAGGGT
>CALXBG010000117.1 GCA_944386485.1 uncultured Pygmaiobacter sp.
TCATATATGTAGATACCGGTAAATATGATGCCTTCGTATAATGCCATATCAGAATAGGTGGTGCAGTTTTAGCTATTCGTGTCACTCTCAATAAAGTTGGTCTAACCGTATCAAAGTGTGATATAACGTAAAAACGAGGTCAGCGATATCCATTGTTGACGTCGCAACACAGCAATAAACCTCGGAAACATTTTGTTTCCGGGGTTTTTGTTATTTGTTTTTGTTTTTTATCTGGGTTAGGTGCAGCCTGCGATAGTGCGATAGTGAGAAAAGATGGTGGAGAACCTTGGGACCGGTAAGAATTGGGAAAAGATGTGAAAACTGGGGTAAGGTTGGATTTTTTGGCAATTTCTGATATACTAAAAAACGAATAACTGAAAATTGCAAAAGGGGATGAACCCAATGGATATAGCTACCGCTTCCTATCTTGTCGTGATCAATCTGCTTACTTTTTTTCTTTGTTGGCGGGATAAGAGCGCGGCGGTGCATGGTCGCTGGCGGATTCCGGAGAGGGTGTTGCTCTTCTTGACCGTCGGCGGGGGCTCGCTTGGAATGCTGGCGGGCATGAAGACGTTTCACCACAAAACAAAGGACAGCCGCTTTCGGCTTACTGTACCGGTGGTCTTTATCGCCGAGACGGTATTTTTAATTGTTTTCTATCTCAACTTGAACGCTCGGGTTTGAAGATATGGAAAGGAGCGAAGAATGAATCGCGAAAGGTTAATTGAGATGGCATTTGCCGCCAGGGAAAACGCATATACTCCTTATTCCCATTTTCGGGTGGGAGCAGCGCTGCTGTGCAAAAACGGCAAGATCTATACCGGATGCAACATTGAGAACGCGGCTTATTCTGTCGCAAACTGCGCCGAGCGAACCGCGTTGTTTAAGGCGGTCAGCGAGGGAGAAAGAGAGTTCGAGGCGATCGCGGTGGTTGGAAGCCTGGAGGGGGAGGAAAACCGTATTATCACCGCTCCCTGTGGGGTCTGTCGGCAAGCGCTTTACGAGTTTGGTGGGGACGATCTTTTGGTAATCATGGCAAAAAGTCCTAAAGATTATGTAGAACGCAGATTGGGAGATCTTTTGACCCTCGGATTTGGACCGGCTAATCTCGACAAATAAGAAGCCTGCTCCGGAGAGTCTGCCGACTCTCCGGGGATTTTTCTGTTTTTGTGCAGGAATATTCGGCAAATTGTGAAAGGCAAAATAAAACGATCAACAGGAAGGTGTTTTATGCGGTATCGCGCTGTTTTTTTTGACCTGGATGGAACCATAACCGACTCCGCCCCGGGGATTCTGGGTTCAATGCAGTATGCGCTGGGCCAGTTTGGAATTCAAGCGGATCGAGAGGAACTTCGTAAATATGTCGGTCCGCCGCTGCGGCAGATGTTTGCGGATTATCTGCCCGAGGATCGGGTTGACGAGGGGGTTCGGACCTATCGGCATTATTATAACGGCGGAAAGCTGTTTGACGCCACAGTTTATGAGGGGATCCCGCAGACGCTTGCCCGGCTGCACAAGGCTGGACTGAAGGTCTGTCTCGCGACTGCAAAACCCAAGAAAACTGCGGAAAAATTTCTCGCACATTTTGAGTTGGACCGCCAGTTTGATCTGATTGGTGGTACCCAAGAAGATGCCGGAATCGCTGATAAAACGGCGGTGATCTGTAAAAATAGAGAAGAACTGGGATTTCTCCCGCAGGAATGTTTGATGGTAGGAGACCGGCAGGATGACCTGCTGGGCGCCGCGGCTGCCGGTGTCGATGCGATCGGTGTATTGTATGGATACGGGTGTAGGGAAGAGTTGCTTGCCTGCCCGCATCTCGCGTTGGTGGAAACCCCTGCGGCGGTCGCAGAATTTGTTTTGCGAGCAGATTGATCAGGAAAGACTAGTTTGGAAAAGTGGTGTTGTTGATCTTGCGTTCTCCCGAAAGACGCGGTCCGGGCCCGATGACCCGTGCCGCTCGATGGTTTTCAGGACTCTGGACAATACTGAAAAATCCGGATCGTTTTACTTCCCATCAGCGCCGCCGTGCGATATGGATGTTTGCGGGGCTGGCGTTTGCAGCAGCGATGCTCGTTACGCTGGCGGTGTTTGCGGTTTATGCATTATTTTTGGATGGACGCCAGCCGCAGAGCGAAAGCAGCTCAATCGTGCAGGAGATGCAGGAGGAAGCACAGCAGAGCTCGGAGGCGGTTTTGCCATTAACCGAGGATGCCGGCGAGGAATATCTGGAGCAGACGCTTTTTATTGGAGATTCCAACACGGTGCGTCTGGAGGGCTTTGGCGAAATTGAAATGAACAATATGGCCGCTGTGGTCGGTATGGGCGTACAGAGTCTGCCAACCAGCGCTTGTATCTGGTTTGCAGAGTATGCACAGCCGGTTACGATTCCCCGCGCCGTTATGCTGCTGCAGCCGCAGCGGATGGTGGTGATGTTTGGTACCAATAACACCGATATGACCACAGAGGAATTTATCGAGGCATATGAGGAAGCGCTGGATGCGCTGGAGGAGAGTTGGCCCCATGCCGACCTGATTATTGCTTCGGTGCCACCGGTTGGGAAAAATAAATCAGATGCAAAAAAGGTTCAAAAGACGATTGATGAGTTCAATGACACGCTAATTGAACTGGCCGAGGAGCGGGAACTGCCTTTTCTCAATAGTGCAGAGGTACTCAAGGGCGAGGATGGCTATCTGAAGCAGGAGTATGCCGAAGCGGATGGGATGCACTTCACCGCGGCCGGGGCACAGGCCTTTGTTGAATATGTCCGTACCCATAGCTATCTGACCGAGGATCGCAGACCAGCATTGCAGAAGCAGCCGACCAGAATCGATCCACCCTATCAGCCGGAAGAAGAGGAGGAGACGTCAGAGTCTCAGGTGCAGGCAACCCCGACGCCGACTCCGACACCTACCCCGACACCAACACCCACCCCGACCCCTACGCCAACCCCTACGCCCTCCGCAACACCGCAGCCGGAACCGACGCCTTCCGGCTCCGCTGCCCCGGAGCCATCATCGCCGGCAGACAGCACGCCGGATCAAGCACAAGAAGAGGCAGAGGGACAGCTGGAAACACAATAATGGCGGGGAAGGCCGACTGGAGGAAATAAAATGAAATGTACAGTTTTAGGATGTGGACGCTGGGGCTCCTTTCTTGCTTGTTTTCACAGTAGAAATCACGAAGTTGTCCTGTGGGGAAGAGAGGGGTCACGCAGCTTTGAGACCCTGCGCGAGACCCGCAAAAACGATTATCTTGTTCTGCCCGATGCGGTACGGCTGGAGGGCGATCTTGGCGCGGCGCTTGAGTTTGGCGATGTGATCATCATCTCGATCTCCGCACAACAGCTGCGTTCCTTTGCGACCCGGTTGAACGGTTACCCGATTGCAGGAAAAACGGTGATCCTCTGCATGAAGGGATTGGAGGCGCAAACCGGAAAGCGGCTGACCGAGGTTATGCGGGAGAGTGTGACCCAGCCCATCGACCTTGCGGTCTGGGTCGGACCCGGCCATGTGCAGGATTTTTTGGCAGGGATTCCGAACTGTATGGTAATCGACTCGGCAGATCGAGCGCTTACCGAGCGGATCGTGCAGCAGTTTCAAAGCGAATTGCTGCGGCTGTACATCGGTACCGATCTGATCGGTACCGAGATCGGCGCTGCCGCGAAGAATGTGATGGGAATTGCTGCCGGTATGCTGGACGGCAAAGGCCTTTCCAGCTTAAAAGGGGCGCTGATGGCCCGCGGCGCGCGGGAGATCGCAAGGCTGATCCGGGCGATGGGCGGCAATGAACTGTCTGCTTATGGCCTGTGTCATCTGGGCGATTATGAGGCAACCCTCTTTAGTTCACACAGCCATAATCGGCGCTTTGGTGAATCGCTGGTGCGGGGCGAACCTTATGACCTGCTCGCCGAGGGTGCGCCGACGGCAAAGGCCTTGGTGCAGCTGGGTAAGGAGCATGGGGTTGAGCTGCCGATCTGTGAAACGGTCCATGCGATTCTCTATGAACAGGCAGATGCAGAAGCCGCGTTTCAAAAGCTGTTTTTCCGCAGCACCAAGGAGGAATTTTATCTCTAATCCATACAGGTCAACACGAGAATTTGAACTGGTGCCGGGCTGGTTTTTGATTGACAGAAAGACGCGAATCGCCGATAATAAAAAGTAAGAAAGGCGAGGCCGAGCCCCACATAAGGAGGTCCCTGATGGCACATTATAATTGCATGCTGATAGACCTGGACAACACGTTATTGGACTTTGATGCGGCGGAAGATGCCGCGCTGCGCCAGACGCTGCGTTATTTTGAACTGCCGGAGGATGCTGCGACAATCGAAAAATACAAAGAGATCAACCGCGCGCTCTGGAAGGAACTGGAGCAGGGAACGCTGAAAAAAGAGAAGCTGCAGACATTGCGCTTCTCCAAACTGCTGGGCTGGCTCAAGCGGTCGCTTTCTGCCGGAAAGATCAATGAATATTACATGAACACCCTGTCTTCTCAGGCGCAGACGCTGCCGGGAGCGATTGAGTTTTTGACCGATGTAGAGGACTATGTCACCATCGGAATCATTACCAACGGAGCACATCGGGAACAGCTCAAGCGGCTGGAGCTCTCCGGAATTTCAGCTTTTGCAGACGGTGTTTTTGTCTCCGAAAAACTCGGGGTTGCAAAACCGGATAAGAGGTTTATCAATATTGCGCTGGACAAGCTGGGGGTGAGTTCCCGCAAACGGGTTCTCGTCGTCGGAGACAGTCTCGCAGCGGATATTAAATGTGGCATTGCAGCGGGTGTGGATACCTGCTGGTGCAACTTTAAGGGGGAAGAGAACGATACAAAGATTCTCCCGACCCACACGGTACATGGATTCGAAGAGCTAAAGACAGTAATTCTGGAGCAGGAGGAGCTGGATCATGCCGGTGAAAAAAAGAAATATCAGCTTTAAGTCGGCGGATGGTAAAACCGAGATTGCCGCGTATATCTATACCGATGAGGAACGCGCTCCGCAGGCGGTAGTGCAGCTCTCACATGGGATGTGTGAGTATATCGGTCGCTATGAGGATTTTATTTCTCACCTCTGCGGCCAGGGGTATGCGGTTTGTGGCAACGACCACCTGGGGCATGGTGCGAGCGGGGATCACGGTACGCTGGGCTATTTTGCCGATCAGGATGGTGCACAGCTGGTGCTGGAAGATCTGCACAGCATGAATCGGATTGTCCATGAACAGTTTCCCGGATTGCCGGTAATTTTATTTGGGCATAGTATGGGCAGCTTTTTTGCTAGATGGTATGCTGCACGCTGGCCCGAGACCATCGATGGCTTGGTGATTTGCGGTACCGGTGGTCCAAACCCGCTAGGTGGTATCGGACTTGCGCTGACTGCGCTGTTGAGCCGGCTGCGGGGGCCGAAATACCGTTCCCAGTTGATCAACAAGTTGGCATTCGGCACCTATCTCAAACAGATTGAGAATCCCAGAACGCCCTATGATTGGATTACCCGTGACGAGGAGATCGTGCAAAATTATGCCGCCGACCCGCATTGTACTTTTATTTTCACCGTCAGTGCATTTCATGATTTGATGACTGCGCTAGCGGCGGTGAGCAGTAAAAAATGGGCGGCGGCGCTGCCCAAAACTTTGCCGGTGCTGATGATTTCGGGCGATATGGATCCGGTCGGTAACTATGGAAAGGGTGTGCGAACCGTCCATGGCTGGCTGCGGGATGCGGGAATCCAGGATTTGGAGCTGATTCTGTATCCCGGCGCGCGGCATGAGGTGGTCAATGAGACCTGCCGGCAAAAGGTCTACGATGACCTTACGCATTGGCTTGCAGCGCGGTTCTCTATGTAAAGAATAGGAAAAACTTTTTACAATCTCTTTTCAAAATAAGGGTGAAATGGTAAAATAAAGAAGCTGTGCCGCTGCCAAGAAACGGCGGGTTGTGCAGGATAAGACAAAAAGAAACGGAGAATCGAGAATGCAAGCACTTTCCGAATTTGCCCAGTCTCTCCTCGGCGGATTGCTGGGGATGAGTGGGGTAGAAATTGCCAAGATGCTGATTATGTGGGCGATTGGCGGTGTCCTGATCTTCCTCGCAATCAAGAAGGATATGGAACCTACCCTGTTGCTGCCGATGGGATTTGGTGCAATCCTTGTAAACCTGCCGCTGTCTGGTGTGATCGATCAGGGAATTGATCCGGTTACCGGCATTGCCGCAGAGCCGGGTGCGCTCAGCGAATTGTTCCGGGCTGGAATTGACAATGAGCTCTTCCCGCTGCTTCTCTTTATCGGTATCGGCGCGATGATCGATTTTGGCCCGCTGCTGCAGAACCCCAAGCTGTTGCTCTTTGGCGCTGCTGCACAGTTCGGTATCTTCTTTACCATTACAATGGCGACTTTGCTCGGCTTCCCGATTACCGACGCGGCTTCGATCGGTATTATCGGCGCGGCGGATGGCCCCACCTCGATCTTTGTTGCAAACTATTATGGAACAAAATATATCGGTGCGATCATTGTCGCCGCATACAGTTATATGGCGCTGGTGCCGATCATCCAGCCGCCCTGTATCCGGCTGGTCACCACGAAAAAAGAGCGGATGATCCGGATGCCCTACGAGGCGCACGAGACCAGCCGTACTGTGCGGATTCTCTTCCCGATTGTGGTCAGCGTGATTGCGGGAATCGTTGCGCCGCGCAGCGTGGCGCTGGTAGGCTTTTTGATGTTCGGCAACCTGCTGCGTGAGTGCGGCGTCCTGGGCAGCCTTTCGGATGCGGCCCAGAACATTCTTGCCAACCTCGTCACCCTTTTGCTGGGTATTACCGTTGCGGTTAAGATGCAGGCGGAACTCTTCCTCACACCCCAAACGCTGATGATTCTTGGACTGGGCCTTGTCGCTTTCATCTTTGATACCATCGGCGGCGTGATGTTTGCTAAGCTGATCAACCTGTTCAGTAAGAAGAAGGTCAACCCGATGATTGGTGCCTGCGGAATCTCAGCTTTCCCGATGAGCAGCCGGGTTGTGGCTAAGATGGCCATCAAGGAGGATCCCAACAACTTCATTCTGATGCAGGCCGCGGGAGTCAATGTCGGCGGTCAGATCGCCTCGGTTATCGCGGGCGGATTGATCCTGAACCTGATTGCACGATAAAGGAGGAGAAAAGATGAGCAATGCGTTGGTACAGTCGCTGAACACGATGCTGTTCGGTATGTGCGGCATCTTTATCGTGATGGGGGTTATCAGCATCTCGATCGCGGCACTCAACCGTCTGTTTAAGGGCTGAGTGGGACGGCGGCCTTTTCAAACCGGCCGCTGTGTGATAAAATTGAACAGGATCGCCGCGGCCCCGTACCGAATCCGGCTGGCCGCGGCGCCTTTTGTTTTACGGGAGAGGAGAGGACAGGAGTGCTGCACAGCTTTTTGAACCGGTGCAGGTTTGGTTTTTTACGGGTCAAACGCGCCCTGATCTTTTTCTGCCTTCTTGTCTATCTGATGCTGATTCGTCTGTCCGGCGCGACGCTGACCGGCGTCTTTCTGTTTTGGCTCTGCCTAACCTTTTACCTGATTTTGCCCGGCAGACTGCTGCTGGAACTCACCGGCATGAAAACGATGCTGCCCGAAGGGAAAACGCCGCTGTCGATTCTGCTTGGCACGGGATTTCTCTGTGTGACCTACTGCTTTTGTATGCGGTTGGGTTTTCTGTGGGTGCTGCGGATCCTGCCGCCCCTGCTTGCGCTGGTCTGGATCTGTTGCTGCTGGCGTCCGCGGCAGACAGGGCAAAGGCTGAAACGGTGGTGGACGGACGGACATTTTTTGCTTTATGCCGTTCTTGCTTTTGGTCTGATGTTGCTGTTTACCTTTACGGTATCGGTCAAGAACGCACATCCGGCCGTAGCGGGTGGTCTGCTGCCCAATCAGGACGTCATGTGGAATATCGGCAATGCCAATTCGTTCAAAATCGCCTTTCCGCCGCAGGATATCCGGTTCTCACAGGTCCGGCTGACCTACCACTACCTTACCGAGATGACCGAAGGGATCCTCTCGCTGGTCAGCGGCTTGCAGGCGTGGGATATTGTCTCCTTTTATGCCGGGCCGGCGGTGTTGATCGGTCTGGTTTGGTGCCTCAGGGTAACGGCGAAGGCGTTTTACGACAGGGATGAGGATAAAACAGACTCCTTTGTCTTTGGGCTGTTCCTCTTCAACTGTGCCAGTACCATCACGGCGCTGACCAACGGGATGGGGATCTTTTACAACTATAATCTGTTGCACCTTGTCACCAACATCAATGGACAGGCGACGGCGATTCTGTTTTTCTGTGTCTTTTTGTTGATCTTTATCGGGATGGCACGGCGCGACTTTGCAGTCGGTTGGAGATATCTGTGTACCTTTTTGTGCAGCTTTGTTCTGCTCTGCTTTGCCAAGGGGCCGCTGGCCGCAATTACAGTTTGCAGCCTGGTCATCACCCTCTTTCTTCTTCTGCTGCGCCGGCCCCGTCCCCGTCTGAGCCGAGTGCTTGCAGCGGCGGTGGGCAGCGCGGGAATTTTTGGATTGGTCTATATGACCTTTTATGCCTCGGGGGTCAATACCAGCGTACGGCTGGGCCTGAAAACCTTTGAACAGTCGACGCTTAATTCGCTGCTGCAGGCAATTTGGAACCACAATCTCTACCTGTGGTATCTGGCCCTGCCGGTTGCGGCGCTGGTGCTGATGTTCTGTATGCTGCCGCTGCAGATGCCGCTCTATCTGCGAGGTTTGCTGCGGGACCTGAAAAACTTCTTTCATCTGCCCGCGGAAAGGCTGCTAATCAATGGTGCTGCCTTTGGCGGTATATTGGCCTATTTCATCTTCTGGCATCCCTCTTACAGCCAGATCTACTTTGTGCTGTTTGCAATCTTCTGCATCAACCTTCTCGCGGCGGACCGGGTCGGTCGGCCGATGAGCCGAGCTTTTCGCTATCTGACCGTGGTGCTGGGCGCGGTTGGCCTATTGACCACGCTGGTACTGGCAATCAACTTTGTCGGTAGTGGCGGCCGGCAGCTGCTGCGTAACCTGGATCTGATTGAAAAGTACCCCTATCCGGCGGTCGCCACCGCACAGGATGAGGAGGCAGCGGACTGGCTGCGGGAGAACACCGCGCAGGACGCGACGTTTGCGACCAACCGGATCGACGTGTTCCCCAACCGCAACGAGGGAATTTCCTGCATTTATACTGCGCTTTCGGGACGGCAGGCGTATATGGAGGGCTACACCTACGCGGTTACCAACATGGGGGTGTCCGAGGCGGTCGTAAGCGAAAAGCGGGCGACCAATGACGCGCTTTTCAGCGGCGCGACTTCGCCGCAGGAGATAGACCGGCTGGCGCGGGAGAACGGAATTGACTATCTCGTCGTATCGCTGCAGTTCCCGGCACAGCTGGAACAGCTGGCGGATTTTCCGCTTGTTTTTGAGAATGATCTGGTGAGGATTTACCGGGTCGATGGGGAATAGGGAGGATCCATGCTCATCACACTACAAAAAATTGGAAAAGGATTCGGCGCAGACTGGATTTTGAGAAATGTCACAGCCGGTATTGACCGGCAGGACAGAATCGGAATCATCGGGGAGAACGGAACCGGAAAGACCACCCTGCTGCGGGTGATTACCGGTGAACTGCTGCCCGACGAGGGGGAGATCAGTTACAGCCGCAACCTGACCTGGGGGTATCTGGAGCAGAACGCTTCGATGGAAACTTCCCGCAGCGTCTGGGAGGAGATGGAGGATGCCTACGCCCCGTCTCTGGAGGCGATGCGGAAACTGGAGGAGATCAACCGGGCCTTGGCGCTGCACCCGGAGGATGCCGACCTGTTACAGCGTCACGCCGAACAGACTGCGATCATCGACGCGCAGGACGCCTATAATCGGGAAGTGCAGATTCGAAAGGTGCTCTCCGGTATGGCGTTCGGACCCGACAGCTATGATAAGCTGGTGCGGGTCCTTTCCGGCGGCGAGCGCACCCGTCTTCAACTGGCAAAATTGTTGTTGCAGAATCCGGATCTGCTGATTCTGGACGAGCCGACCAACCATCTGGACTTTGAGACGCTGGAATGGCTGGAGAACTATCTCAAGGGGTATTCCGGCGCAATTTTGACGGTCTCACATGACCGATATTTCCTCGATGCGGTGGTAAACCGGATTTGGGAACTGGAAGAGACCTCGATCAGCTGTTATCGCGGAAACTATTCCGCCTATCTGCCGCAAAAAGAGATGGCGGTCGAGCAACAGCAAAAACAGCACGACGCCGATGTTGCCCGCGCGCAGAAGCTGCAGGAGTACGTGGACAAAAACCTGGTTCGGGCAAGCACCACCAAGATGGCGCAGAGCCGGCGCAAGCAGTTGGAGAAGATGGAGATCACCGAGCAGCCCCACCGCGCAGGTTACGAGCTAAAGTTCCGGTTCGAGTACGATATGGAGCCTTATGAGGATGTGCTGACGACGAAAAAGCTCTGTGTCTCAGCGGGCGGCAACCGCTTGGTCAGCGATCTCGAGCTGAACCTGCTGCGGGGCGAACGGCTGGTAGTCGCCGGGCCGAATGGAACCGGAAAATCCACGCTGCTGCGGGTATTGGCCGGCCGGCAGCATCCTGACAGCGGAACGGTGCGGCTGGGCAGCGGTGTGCGGCTGTCCACCTTTGAACAGCAACAGCGCCGCGTCGGGGGACGGGTGATCGATGCGATCTGGAACAAATACCCCCGCATGACCGAATTGGAAGTCCGCAGTCACCTGGCCAGATTGAATTTCAAGGGAGAAGAGGTCTTCAAGGAGGTCTCGACTCTTTCGGGCGGGGAGCTGTCCCGGCTGCGGTTTGCTGAAATTCTGCTTGAGCGGCCGAATCTGCTGATTTTGGACGAGCCGACCAACCACCTTGACATCTATATGCGGGAGAGCTTGAGCAAGGCGCTGGCTGCCTATACCGGTACGCTGTTGCTGGTGACCCACGACCGCTATTTGATGAACAGCCTCGGCTGCCCGATTCTTTATCTGGAAGAGGGAAAGGGCACCTTCTATGCTGGTTACAGTCAGCTGATCGCGCACACCAGCATGGAGGCGCCCAAGGCGGCGGCGCAGCGCCATGCAGAGGAGGAAGCCGCGCGGCCCCAGCGCAACCAGAAGGAGGAACGGCGGCTGCGGGCAGAGGTCCGCAACCGCTCGCGGGAACTGGAACGGGAGATTGAGACCCTTGCGGCGGACATTCTCGAGATGGAACAAAATATTTCGTTGCCTGAAATTGCGAGCGATCATCTCCGGCTGACCGAGCTGTGTGATCAGCTGGAAGACGCGCGTTTTCACCAGAATGAATTATATGCCGAGTGGGAAAAGCTGCTCGAGGAGTACGGCGAGTATCTCGAGTGACGCCGGCCGGTATAAATAAAAAGGGAAGAAGTTCTGCAACAGAAACTTCTTCCCTTTTTTCAAAACGGATTATCGCCTTGCGATCTGGGCGCGGATCCGGTCGATGACCATGTCTAGTGCGACCGAATTGAAACCGCCCTCCGGCACAATGACGTCGGCGTACCGCTTGCTGGGCTCGACAAAGGTCTCATGCATTGGCTTTACGGTGGCGAGATACTGGTTGAAGACGCTCTCGAGCGAACGACCGCGCTCCTTGACGTCCCGCATCAGCCGGCGAACCAGCCGCACATCGCTGTCGGTGTCCACAAAGACTTTAATGTCGAACAGCTCGCGCAGCCGGGGATTCTCAAAGATCAGGATACCGTCGACGACAATTACCGGTGCCGCTGCGACCAGAACGGTTTCAGGAAGCCGGGTGAATTCGGTGTAGGAGTAAACCGGGCGGCGGATGTCCTCCCCCTTCTTGAGCCGAAGCAGATCCTCGATCAACAGGTCGGTATCGAAGGCGTCGGGGTGGTCAAAATTCTGCTTTTTGCGTTCTTCAAGAGACAGCTCTGAAAAAGGCTTGTAATAGAAGTCGTGATTCAGCGTTGCCACATCGCCGCCGAAATACTGGATGATCTTATTCGCAAAGGTAGTCTTGCCGGAACCGGAACCGCCGGCAATACCAATGACAAGAGCGTCTTTTCTCTCCATAGAAAAACCTCCCAAACTTATAATCTGCACGCACGCCGGATGGCGGGAGCAAAAAATAAAACAAAGATCAGTTGAGCCCGGCCCACAGCGCGCAGATCGCGACTGCTTCCCGCATCACAGCGGAGAGAAGATAGATCGGGCTGGTGCCGCAGGCGAGGGTACGAACTTCCTTAAAGCCGACCTTCTGCGCGTATTGTGCGGCCCGGTAGCAATGAAAACGGTTGGTGACAAAGATGATCGGGGTGGATTCATCCAAACCCCGCCCGTGCATCAGCGCAAGGGAAAAGGCAAAGTTTTCCTCGGTCGAGGTTGAGCGATCTTCGAGCAGTAAATTCTCCTGTGGAACGCCCCGTGCACGCAGATAACGCGCCATTCCCTCAGCTTCCGGAATGGCCTCGTCCGGTCCCTGACCACCGCTGAGAATCAAAAGACAGTCCGGGTGCGCGTTATAGTATTCCAGCGCGCGGTCCAGACGGCGGCGCAGCGTGTCGCTGACCGTTTCCCCGCGCAAACCTGCACCGAGCACGATAACGACCTGCTCGTTTCCGGTTGGGGCGCGCAGAAAACTTGACACCGTCATCAGGCTGGTAAGAAATAAAAAGAAGGCGACGCCGCAAAAGAATAAAATCCGCAGCGCAGAGCCCGGCCAACGGGCACAGAAGGCGTCAATCGGCTCATGAAAAAAAGCATAACCGAAGAGCGCTGCGGTCAGGCCGTACATCAAGAACAAACCCAGCGTGACCGCTGCGCGAAAGGTCAGAATGATGCTGTCTGCGAGGCAGAGCAGCGCAAGAACAAGAATCAGAATTTCTTTTAGTTTCATACCACATATTCTAGCAGGATCTGTAAGTTTTATCAACCGCCCGCAGTTACTCTAGTGTCTGGAAAAAGAGGGCTGTGTTTTGGCCGACAGATAAGGCAGGTGAGTAGAGGGGTGCAGACCATGATCAAGGTGAAGCATCTGCGTAAGGTTTATCGAACCGGAAAAGAGAAGGTTCGGGCGCTGGACGACATCAGCCTCGAACTGGGTAAGGGAGAGTTCTGCTGCATTGTCGGCGCGTCCGGCAGCGGAAAGTCCACCCTGCTCAACCAGCTTGCGGGGCTGGAAAAACCTACCCGGGGCAGCGTGACCATCGACGGGGAAAACATCTCAGAGATGAATGAGAATCAGTTGGCGGCCTTTCGTCAGAAAAAGTTGGGATTTGTGTTCCAGTCCTACAATCTGCTGCCGACAATGACCGCGCTGGAGAATGTCGCATTGCCGCTGATGTTCAAGGGAGTTCCTCGAAAGAAGAGGGAAAAGCTGGCAAAGGAACAGCTTAAAAAAATGGGGCTGGGCAAACGGGTTCGGCATAAGCCCACCGAGATGTCCGGCGGCCAGCAACAGCGGGTCGGCATTGCACGCGCATTTGTGGGAAAGCCGGCCGTCATCTTTGCGGATGAGCCGACCGGCAACCTTGATTCTCACACCACCGTGCAGGTGATGAACGCGATTTTGGAGCTGATCCGAGAGTATCAAATCACCTTTGTCATGGTGACCCACGAGCGGGATCTTGCCGTCTGTGCAGATCGGATTATTACGCTGCGGGACGGTAAGGTACTGCGGGATGAGCGGATCGAGCATCCCCAGAAGGCCTATATTCTGCCCGAGGGAGAGCAGGACTCGGATCTCGATGATCACAGCTGGGATGAGGAGCCGGACAAAAAGAAAACGGATACCACCGTTGAGCTGATCGGACAGATCGGGCAGACGGTACACAGGGCGAAAACGGTGCAGGAATCTCAAAACAATCCAAACGAAGGAAACAGCAAAGGAGAACAGGGGAAATGAGAATTCACACAGGAGCAGTTCAGAGAATCGTATGCGGCGCGGTATCGCTGCTGCTGGCAGCGGGCGTTTTCTTCTCTCTCCCGGTTGCGGCGACGCAGGCGGATCCGGGGAGCAGTTCAAGCGACTCGTCGACTTCCGTCCCGGAGCCTACGCCGGTGCCGGGCAGCGCACCGGTGGTCACCGGCTACACGGTGCAGAATTCGGCGGGGCAGGAGCTTCAGCGGATCAGCGAGGGACAGAAGTGCATGATTGTCGTCGGCATCTGGGATACCGCCTTTAATAGCGCGAACAAAGACCAGGTGGTGTACGACGAGCGGGGTAACATTGCCAATGTCAAGATTACCTCAACCGGCTCTTTTGGCAGCCCGAGCCTGGGGGATATCCGCTTCACCACCCCGAAATTCGATGCGGACGGCGTTTCCTACTCGATTATTTTCAACGATATTACCTATCTGGGTGGGGACAACAAGCTCAGCTTTGATCTGACCTACAATGATCTCAAGCATCAGCTGACAAACCTCTCGGTCGGTATCAGCCAGTGCGTCGGGTCCACAACTGAAGGCGGTAAGTCTAGTGCGCTGGTAGTAAAGAATGCGAGTTATGGTACCGGTGAGGTGCAGGCGGGTAAGGAGTTCGACCTGACCACGGAGATTCTCGCTACTGCGGGAACCAGCGCCATCGACATGGTGCAGGTCTCGCTGCAGCTGCCTGAGAAGATCACCGTTGTGTCGGGCAATAACAACTATTATATCGGCAAGATCAACGCGGATTCTTCTGCACAGGTCTCTTTCAAACTGATGGCGGGGGCGACGACCGACCCGGGCAGTTACAACATTACCATCAATGTTTCGGGTATCGCCAATGACGGTACCGCAGTAAACAACAGCCTTCAGATCACCGTTCCGGTTGTTCAGCCCGAACGGTTTGAAATCACCAATGTTGAGGCCTATACCCCGATCTATACCGGAGAAGAGGGCAATGTCTCGGTTACTTATGTAAACAAGGGTAAGGGTGTTATCTACAATCTCTCGGCAAAGATCGAGGGAGAGGGGATGGACAATGCCGGACAGAACCAGTATCTTGGAAATCTGGCTGCTGGAACCGAGGGAAGCGTGGATTTCAGCGTCATGGCATCGAATCCGGGAACAGTCAACGGCAAGGTCATTTTGACCTATGAGGATGAAAAAGGAGAGGAAAAATCCCTGGAGACCAACTTCTCGGTCGAAGTGATGCAGATGGAAGAGATGGACCCCGGCATGATGGATCCCGACATGATGGAGGGCAATCAGGGGATGCCGCTGTGGGGATGGCTGTTGATCGGCGCGGGCGCCATCGGCGTAGTCGTGGTTGTAGTGGTTCTGCTCAAAAAGCGGAAAGCGAAAAAACAGCGTCTGGAGGACGAAGATGAAGATATCTGATCTTCTCTCGCTCAGCTTTGAGAACCTGCGCCGCAGGAAAGGACGCACCATTTTGACCATTATCGGCGTGGTAGTAGGTACCTGCTCGATCGTGGTCATGGTGTCCTTAGGTATCGCGATGAACGTCGGATTTGATGAGATGATCTCCGAGTGGGGCGATCTGACCCAGATTCAGGTCTATAACTGGACCGGTAATACCGAGGTTCCAAAGCTGGATGACGAGATGGTAAAGACGCTCGCTTCAATCGAGCATGTGAAGGTCGCGACCCCGCTTTATCGGCCGCAATACCTCAATGGGCAGCTCTTCGCGGGGAAGAATGACCGCTATCAAGCCTATGCCGAAATCCTGGGAATCTATCCTGAGGCGGCCCAGGAGCTGGAGTATCAGCTGGTGAGCGGAAAATATCTCACCGAGGCGTCGACCAGCGGCAAAAAACTGCCGGTGCTCGTCGGCCAATATACCGGGTACAGCTTCACCGATACCAAAAAGCGGGGGGACAGCGCCTATCGCTGGCAGGGACAGACGGATGCAAGGGGAAACCCGCTGGATCCCTTTGTCGATGTGGAGAAGGACAAGATCTATTTCAAAACCTATAAAAACGAGGAGAACGACGAACAGCTGAGCTATGAGCTGGATGTTGTCGGGGTAATGCTCGAGGACTATAAAAAGGGCTATATCACCTCGCAGGGTGTGCTGATGGATCTCGACCTCATCAAGAAGCTGGAAAAGGAATACATGCGGGCCAACGGCATTAAGGATGCAAACTATGACAAGCAGGGTTATAGTGAGATCTATGTCAAGGTCGATGATGTTGACAATGTCGAGCAGGTCGAAAAGGCAATCAAAGAGTATGGCTACGAGACCTATTCGATGAGCAGCGAGCGGGAAAATATGCAGGAGCAGTCGAGGATGATTCAGCTGATTCTCGGCGGCCTAGGAGCAGTTTCTCTCTTCGTCGCGGCCCTCTCGATCGCAAACACGATGACGATGGCGATCTATGAACGTACCCGAGAAATCGGTGTGATGAAGGTGCTCGGCTGTAAGCTGGGCAAGATCCGCCAGATGTTCCTGCTCGAGGCTGGTATGATTGGATTTGTCGGCGGATTGGTTGGAATTATCGTGAGCTATCTGCTCTCCTTTGTGCTCAACTATTTTGGGCCGATGTTGCAGGGCGCTATTATGATGCTGCCGATGTATGGTTCCAAGATGTCGGTCATTCCGCTCTGGCTTGCGGCGCTGGGCCTGCTCTTTTCCACCGCGATTGGAGTGGTGTCCGGTATCATGCCTGCAAACCGTGCGGTGAAGATCTCGGCGCTCGAGGCGATCCGGCACGAATGATAGAAAATAAAAAATACGGGTTTGGACTTCCCAAACCCGTATTTTTTTATCGAATGATTAGCCCGAGCAGCCGTGCGAGATCGCAGGCCTGCAATGGGGTCACGATCGCCCCACGCAGTTCAGGGCCGGAAACGAGCAGACCCTCAATCTCATCCTCGGTCAGATCGATCCCCTTGAGCGAAGTGCCGGTGAAATCGGCCTGCGGCATTGCACATCCGGAAAGGGTGAGATGGGTGTGTTTGCAGTCGCAGAAACTCGCTTCAGTCAACCGGCAATCGGTAAAGGCAAGCTGTTTGAAGCTGGAATTGCTGAAATTCGCATAGTCGGCGGCGCAGTCCTCGAAAATACAGTCCTGTAACAGAGAGCCGAAAAATTGGGTACCGGCCAGCCTACAGCTGTGCCAGCGGACCCGGCGAAAGGTCGCGTCACTCATCTGACAGCCGGAGAGGTCGCACCCGTCCAGCACGCAGTCGCGCAGATAGAGTTTGGGCATTTGACAGCCAGAAAAGCGGCATCCCTCAAAACGACAGCGAAAAAATTCCAGCCGCGAAAAGGAAATTCCGGCAAACAGCATCCGGCGGAAGATAAGATCTTCAACAGCTTGATCTTCCGAGGCAGCCTGGGAGAGAAACTCCTCAAGATATCCCTGTTCTTCAAACAGGACGGCGGGCACCCCTTCTTTATCGGACATCATCTCTCCTCCTGAAAACAGAGCAGCCGCACGGTATTCTTGGGGTGGCGCTCAAACAACATCGAAGCAGGACGAACTTCCCGCTCTCCGCAGTTGCTGAGGATGACCTGTTTGCCGTCCGCGCCGTCGAGATAACCGCTTACCGTTACCCAATGCCAGTTATCCTCTTTGAGTTCCGGAGCTCGATGTCGTAGAATCAAAAGTGCAGGGGGATTGTGCGCGTCGATGCTGCGACGGACAAAATCATACATTGTCTGCGCCGAATCTGCCGCACCACAGCCGGAACAGGAGAGATGAACCCCGCGGTAGAGCGCGTAGGCCCGGAACTTCACCGCGTATTTTCCCGCAAAGGGGAATCCCATATAGCTCGGTGTGATAAAGCGGAAAACATCCTCGATCTGATCAATATATTCCTCTTTGGAAAAAGGGGAAAGACTGCCGCGGTAAAGCCCGCGCATCGACGGACGGGTCATCGCATAATAGGCGCACAGGTTTGCACCGGTCGTCGGCCCGCAGCCACAGCCACGACGCCACGCGGTGCGGCACCACTCCTGGTCACCGCCATAGGCCCAGCGATCCCCGTCTTCGATCAACGGCATCTGAAGTTCATGTTTAGACAAGCCTCAATTCCCCCTTAAAACTGCCGACAAAAATAGGAGGCAGCAAAACTGCCCCCTATTATAGCACAAATTGAAACGGAAAAAAAGCGGATCAGATCTGGATATTCGTCCACTTATCGCTGCCAAAACGATAGCGTGAAAGCAGAAAACGAGCCAGCTGGTCCAGCGTCAGGCCGACCCAGGCGCCAATCAACCCCCAGCCGATCGGGTAGCAGAACAGCCAGCTGGAGAGCGGGCGCACAAAGGTGACGCTGATCAGGCTGACCACCGCGACAAAACGGGTATCACCAGCGCCGCGCAGACAGCCGTTAAAAATGACCTGTGAGATCTGCAGCAGGACAATAAAGGCCATCATGTCCAGAATCATGGAACCGTCGTCCAAAATGTGCGGCTCCGAACTGAAAAGACCGACCAGATTTCGGCCGAACAGGAAAAAGACGACACCCAGTAGAATCGAGATCAAAAAGCCGATTCGCTGACAGATGCTGCCGTAAATCTGGGCAAGATCTATCCGCTTTTCGCCCATACTCTGTCCGACTAGTGCAACGGCGGCGACCGACAGGCCGTCTCCGAAGCAGAAGGCGATGGTAAGAATGTTCATGCAGATCTGATGGGTTGCAAACGGCTCGGTGCCAAGGCGCGCGACGATGATGGCCGAGACAAAAAAGCCGATCCGAAGAAAGATCTGCTCAGCGAGGGTGGAGGAACCGATGTTCACAAGTCCGCCCAGCGTGCGGCGGTCAAACCGGAGCCGAAGCGGGCGGGAAAGGTGGAGAAAGCCGTGGGTGTGCAGAACGCTCAACAGGCTCATGATGCAGGCTGCAACGGTACCGATAACAGTAGCGATCGCCGCACCAGCCACCCCGAGCCGGGGAAATCCGAAATTGCCGCCGATGAGCAGATAGTTAAAGACGATGTTGACCAGGTTGCTGGTGAGGTTGGTCCGCAGCGCAATCTTGGTATTGCCGCAGCCGCGCTGGGCGGCGTTGATCACCATTGAAACGGTATTGAAAACCATGCCGCCCATGATGATCCGAAAATAGGTCACCGCTTCGTCATGGGTGTCGGAGGCGGAACCTGCAAGATGGATGATCGGGTCGGCGAAGACCACGCAGAGGATACTGACAATAGCGGTCATCACAAGGGTGATGATCAGGGACTGGAGTAGCACCTGTTTTGCATTTTCTTCATCCCGCTCGCCGCGCCGGCGGGCGACAAGGGCAGAAACCGCAATATTCAGGGAAAGAAAAAAAGAAAGTCCGATAAATTTGGGTTGGGTGGTCAGGCCAACTGCTGCAATCGCATAGGTGCCCAGCGTGCTGACCATCATCGTATCCACCATGCCGACGAGACCGATCAGGACTGATTCGGTAAGGGATGGCCAAGCGATCCGAAGTGCTCGGGTGAGAAGTGTGGAGGCAGAAGGTAATTCTCCGCTGATAGGAATCTTTTTCACGAGCTTGTTGGGATTAAAAAATTTGGTCAGCAAGACATCCATTCGACAAAACACCAGTCTTTCACAGATATATTTTACCTCTATCTTACAGGAAAGACGGCAAGGAGTAAAGCCCCTCGAATGGTGCCGAAATAAAATTTTTATGCTTGCCGCATATGCCGGATCGTGTGGGCAAGATGTAATATACTGGTGACCACCAGAACTCCCAGCGCGAGACAGCCGGCGATACCGAAGGTGTGGATACCGGTTTCAAGGAAAAGCGCGGTATCTCCATCAATGCAATACTTCATTGTATAGTAGATGCCGCCGCCGGGTACCATCGGAAAAATGCCGATCAGCAGAAATCCGGTTGCGGGAACCCGCTTGATCCGCGCCATGAGTTCGGCATAGGCAGAAACCACAACGGTTGCCAGAAAATAACAGAGAAGATCCTGTGCAAAAAAACCACAGAGAAGATAAACCAGCCAACCAATGCTTGCCCCCAAGGGAGCCCAGAAAAGCATTTGGCCGCGGATGTTGACGATAAAACAGTAGGCAAAGCAGGCAACAAAGGCATAGACGCAGGGCAACAGCAGATTCATCCGACCACCCCCAGAATCACCCGTCCGAGGCTGATTGCCACGCCGGTACCCAGCGCGATACCGGTTGCAGTAATTAGTGCCTGCGCCAGCTTGGTCAGACCGGCGACCAGGTCACCGGCAATCATATCCCGCATGACGTTGGTAAGTACTACGCCGGGTACCAGATTCATCAATACACCAATGATGATTTTATCGAGATTTTCTCCGAGTCCAAGCCAAAAGCCGGTCAGGGCGAGAGCGGCCGCGGCAAAGCTGGCGACAATCGTGGTAAAAAAGCTGTTGGCATGATATTTCTCAAGAAGAAAAAGAATTAACTTGACCAGAACGCCCCATGCCAGCGCACAGAGTGCATCGATTGCGCTGCCACCGAACAAAAAGGTAAAGCCGAAGGCGACTACGCCGCCCGCTGCGATCTGCTGCAGCGGAGTGTAATGGGGAAGACGGCCGATCCGGGCAAGTTCCTGATGAATCTGGGAAAAGGGGGGCCGCTCGCGGCAGACGGTGCGGCAAAGTTCATTATAGGCATTTACCCTGGCAAGATCGCTGCCGTGATTGCCCAGCCGACGGATGGTGGTCAGATTCTTCCCGTCCTCATCTTGTAACGAGAGAATCAGCAGGGTGGGAATGGCGAAAATATGCCCTTCACGCGCGCCGTATGCGGCGTAAATCCGCATGACAGTCTCCTCCACCCGATAGATCTCAGCGCCGCTCTCAAGCAGCGCATAGGCGACATCGGTCGCGGTATTCAAGAGTTCGTTGCAGTCCATCCGAGGTCCCTCCGCTTTGTCACTCCGATGCTTGGGGTGTAAAGAGCGAATCTAACCGGTTCTCTTCATCAAAAAGATAATTGTATTGCAATGAGCGGTATTCTTCGATGAGTTCCTGATAGGGAGAGTCCTCATCAAACCCATATTCCACCCCATCGGCCCCAAGATAACCGTTCAGATTGATGGCCGGTACCTGCTGGTGGAGTTGGGAGAGAAACTCCATATAAGCGCTGGTCTTGAGTCCGGCGGTATGCAGCAACAGCGTCGACAGATAGTTCGCGCTGATGGTTCCCACATCCTCGCCGCCATTTTCAATATCATAGTTTGCCCACAGTACAAACGGCGTAGTATACCGTTTTTGGGTTTCTTCCAGCGTCAGGTCGCCGAGATCCTTTCCCATCAGCTGTTCATACACCCCATCGGGAAGATTGGGTGCATGATCACCGAACAACAGGATGATGGTCGGCTCCTCTACCTGCTCAAAATAGGAGAGCAATTCCTCAAATGCAAGGTCCGAGGCGCGGATCAGCGAGAGGTAATTGTCCGCATAGCTGCTGATATAGCCGTCCTTTTCCATATGAACCAGTTCCTCCGGCGCGTTGAGCAGTCTGGCATAACCGCCGTGGTTCTGCATTGTCACATTGAAAAGAAAGATCGGCTGACCGGATTCTTTTTCTTCAAATAATTCGATCAGTTTTTCATAGTCGGATTCGTCGCTCACGCAGTTGCTGACATAACTGCCCAGCATCTTTGCACCGGAAAAATCACCCAGATCATAGAAGTGTTCAAATCCCAAAAGCGGATAAACCTTGTTCCGGTTCCAGCAGTAGTTGTAGAACGGATGAACCGCATCCGCAGTATATCCCTGTGCCTGCAAAAGGGTGACAAGAGAGGGCATCTCTTCGCGTATGTACTGCTGATAGACGACGCTGCCGGAGGGGAAAAAGCCCAATGTGCAGCCGGTAAGAAACTCAAACTCGGTATTACAGGTGCCGCCACCAAAGGTGCTGACCCGCAGATCGCCGGTAATGGTGTTCTCATCACCCTGCAAGCTATGGATGAAGGACAGGTACTCAAGATCTGTCTCAAAGCTGCCCGCGGTCGCCAGATCATAAAGGCTCTCGTTCATAATGACGATCAGGTTCGGCTGCTCTTGCGTGAGGGGCACATCTGTGGCCGGAAGCGCGTCGATGATCTCCTGCACCTGTTCGGGACTGTAATCCTCGGGAACATCAATTTGAAGGTACTTGGTGCTATAAGCAATACTCAGCAGCAGTCCGTTGTCTGCAAAAGCGAGGTTCTGGTTCCAGAGATAGTCCTCGATACCAATCTCGTTAAGAAAAGCGGTATTGGAAAAGACGGCACAGAAAGCGGCTACTGCTGCTGCACAACAACCACGGGCAACCCACCGGACCCGTCGGCGCGCGCAGCGCCAGCGGGCTTTTCCGGCCAGCGCCCAGACAAAGAGAAGCAGCAGAGTTGCGGTGAAAAAGTAAAACTCGAACGGATAACGATATCCGCCTGCGACCGCCATCGCCGTTCGAATATTGTACAGGTCCAGCGCTGAAATCGGTGTGCCGCGGAAGGTTCGAACCGCGCTGTTAGCAAGACCGAGCAGATAAAACGCAACGGCCGCAATCCGCAGCGAGAGGACAAAACTGTTGCAGAGAGAATAGAGAATCCAGCAGATCAGCCAGATCATCAGTAGATTAAAAAGAAAGGCAGACGGATAGACCGAAAAAATACCGTTGAGATCAAAGGCCTCCATCATCATGAAAAGTGGAAAGGCAGCCCCGAAAAAGATCCCAAGGGAGAGACGGCGGGTACCGGTCTCGGACAATTCAAAGCGGACGAGGAAGAGCGGCCCGGTCACGACGGCGAGAAACAGCGAGCCGAGGTAAAAGGCAAGCCGAAATCCATTTGAGCCGTTGTTGAATAACGAATAATTGAATAGAAGAAAGAGTAGTGCCCCGACGCTGAAAATAATGGCGAGTGCCCGTGCGAGTGGGGAACGCGTCAACGTGACAGGACGCTGTTTGTTGAGAACGGGCAAACAAACACCTCCAACACAGCAGAATAACAGCACACAGAAAAGGCGCGCTGTTAGTCAGAATAGCATAACTATGTGAAAATGTAAAGAAAAGAGGGGACTTGCGCCGCGCGCTGTTTTGTGTTACAAAAAAAGAAAAGAGGAGGGGTGCGATGCGCCCGAAAGGAGTGAAAAAATGGGAAAGATTCCAAAGATAGATCTTCATCTTCACATCGATGGGTCGGTGTTGCCCCAAACTGCGCTGGAGCTTGCGCGGGAACAGGGAATGGCAGAGGGAGCGCTCTCCCTCGAAGAGATTACCCGTCGTATGGTGATTCCAAAGGGAGAACATGGAACTGAGTTCAAGGAGTTCGATCTGCCCATTGCGGTCATGCAAACCGCGCCCGCGCTGCAGAGGGTAACCCGTGAATTGGTTGAACGGTTGGCTGCTGAAGGGGTGCTTTATGCCGAACTGCGCTTTGCGCCGCAGTTTCATCTGGAGAAGGGGCTTACCCAGCGCGAGGTGATCAGGGCGGTATTGGACGGCGTACAGCAAGGGCTCGAACAGGCACCTGAGATTGAGATTGGAATTTTACTGTGTGCGATGGGTACTCTTGCACCGGCGGAGGAGAACCGGGAGCAGAATCTTGAGACCATCCGGCTCGCAAAAGAGTTTATCGATGCGGGGACAAGGGTTGTCGGAATCGATCTTGCAGGCTATGAGGATCGGCTGTCCGACTACGCCGACCTCTTCGAGTTTGCGCGGAAACTTGGAGTGCCGGCTACCTGCCACTCTGAGTTTCAGCTCGACCAATGCCTGCCGTTTGGCACGCCTCGGATCGGTCATGGTTATCAGGTCGCAGAGTTCGAGCGGCTCATCGATACGGTCCGTGCGCGAGGCGTAACCCTTGAGATGTGCCCGGTAAGCAGTATCATCTCTTACGACCTGCCCACCGACAAGCGGCATCCGCTGCGGGTGCTCTTTGAGCGTGGGGTCAAGGTGACGGTCAACACCGACAACCTCACCGTACTCGGAACCAGCCTAGAGCGGGAATATGAATGTTGCCGGGCGATGGGCTTTACCGATGATGAATTGGTGCAGATGAGTATCAATAGCGCGAAAGCAGCGTTCTTGCCGCCGGAGAAGAAAGCAGCGCTGATGGAAAAGATCAAACGGATGACGGAATAACATCAAAAAGCGGGCCACAAAGGCGCGGTGGCGCAAGAAAACAACGCCGTAAAAAGGCCGCTTTTGCGCGGTTGCGTCGTCAAATCCTCTCGACAACCACCAAGGGTGCCTTCGAGAATTTTCCTTGCATCCGCATCAAAATCGG